>NZ_DBNGPQ010000081.1:0-144212 GCF_057122925.1 Umezawaea sp.
GTCGGTTGGCCCCGCTCGGGACGCCGGTCGGTTGGGCGGTCGGCGGGGGTTGTTGGCGCCGTGTGGTGAGGTGCTGCGGCTTTCCGGCAGCGCAGAACGCCGCCTGCCCGTCGGAGAGGGCGGCGGCGTTCTGGGTGTCCGGCTAGAGCTTGGTGATGGGTACGCCGCCGATGAGCATGAGGCGGACCGTTCCGGCGCTGCCGAAGTCGATCGTGGCCGTTGCTCGCGGGCCCGAGCCGTCTACGGCTACGACGCTGCCCAGGCCGTACTTGTCGTGGGTGACGCGGTCGCCGACCTCCAGCGTGATGGCCGGGGCCTCGTTCCAGCCCTTGAACTGGGACGTGCGCATGCCGCGGGCCGCCAGGCCAGCCTGGGCGGAGTCGCCGCCGCCCCTGCGCCACGTGGTGGCCGCGGCGGGGCCGGAGCGTTCCGGCTCGACTCGGCGCCAGTCCACGAGGTCCGTCGGGATCTCGTCCAGGAAGCGGGACGCGGGGTTGGCCGACGGCTGGCCCCAGGCCGAGCGGACCAGGGCTCGGGAGAGGTAGAGGCGCTGCTGGGCGCGGGTGATGCCGACGTAGGCCAGGCGGCGTTCCTCGGCCAGTTCCCGCGGGTCCCCGAGGGCGCGCATGTGCGGGAAGATGCCGTCTTCCCACCCCGTGCTGAAGACGACCGGGTACTCCAGGCCCTTGGCGGTGTGGAGGGTCATCAGGGTGACCATGCCGTCGGAGTCCGCGTCGGGGATGGAGTCGGCGTCCGCCACCAGCGAGACGCGCTCCAGGAAGGCCGCAAGGGAACTCTCGGTGGGCAGGCCCTCGTCCTCCGCGGGGATGTTCACGACCTCGATGGCCTCGGCGTCCGAGGAGACCGGGGCCGCCGCGGTGAGGTCGCCGAACTCGCGGGCCACGGTGACCAGCTCGTTCAGGTTCTCCACGCGCGTGTGGTCCTGGGGGTCCTCGCTGGCCTCCAGTTCGGCGCGGTAGGCCGTCTTCTCCAGCACCGCTTCGAGGATGTCCGCCACGTCGTCGCCGCGCTCGACCAGCTCGCCCAGCTCGTCCATCAGCTCCATGAACCCGGCGATGGACCGCTGGGACCGCGGGTTGAGGAACTGGACCTTGCCCGCCACCGCGTCGCGCAGCGCCGCGTGGAAGCTCATCCGGTACTTCTCGGCGTGGTTCGAGACGCACACCTCGGCGCGGTCGCCGATGCCCCGCTTGGGGACGTTCATGATGCGGCGCACGGACACCGTGTCGTCCGGGTTCGCCAGCGCCCGCAGGTACGCGAGGGCGTCGCGGACCTCGCGGCGCTCGTAGAAGCGGACGCCGCCGACGACCCGGTACGGCAGGCCGAGGCGGATGAAGATCTCCTCGAACACGCGCGACTGGTTGTTCGTGCGGTAGAAGACGGCGATCTCGCCGTTCGTGGCGTCACCGCCGTCGACCAGGCGGTCGATCTCGCCCGCGACGAACGCGGCCTCGTCGTGCTCGTTGTCGGCGACGTAGCCGACGATCTTCTCGCCCTCGCCGAGGTCGCTCCACAGGCGCTTGTCGCGGCGGTCCGGGTTGCGGGAGATGACGGCGTTCGCGGCCGTCAGGATGTTCTGCGTGGACCGGTAGTTCTGCTCCAGCAGGATGGTCGTCGCCTGCGGGTAGTCGCGCTCGAACTCGACGATGTTGCGGATCGTCGCGCCGCGGAACGCGTAGATCGACTGGTCCGCGTCGCCCACGACGCACAGCTCGCCGGGCGGCACGCCGTCCTGCCCGGTGCCGACGAACTCGCGCACCAGCGTGTACTGCGCGTGGTTCGTGTCCTGGTACTCGTCGACGAGGACGTGGCGGAAGCGCCTGCGGTAGTGCTCGGCGACGGCCGGGAAGTTCTGGAGCAGCTCGACCGTGCGCATGATCAGGTCGTCGAAGTCCATGGAGTTCGACTCGCCGAGGCGGCGCTGGTAGGACGAGTAGACCTCGGCGACCCGGCGCTCCAGGTCGTTCGCGGCCCGGGCCGCCGCGGTCTCCGCGTCGACCAGTTCGTTCTTGAGGTTCGAGATGTGGATCGCGAGCGTCCGCGCCGGGTAGCGCTTCGGGTCGAGGTCGAGGTCCCTGGCCACCAACGTGATCAGCCTGCGGGAGTCGTCCGAGTCGTAGATCGAGAAGTTGGACGACATGCCGAGGGTCTTGGCCTCGCGGCGCAGCACGCGCACGCACATCGAGTGGAACGTCGACACCCACATCGACCGCGCGCGCGGGCCGACGAGGTCGGCGACGCGCTCCTTCATCTCGGCCGCGGCCTTGTTGGTGAAGGTGATCGCCATGATCTCGCCGGGGTGCACCCGGCGTTCGGCGAGCAGGTACGCGATGCGGCGGGCGAGGACCCGCGTTTTACCGGAGCCCGCTCCCGCCACCACCAGCAGGGGCGAGCCGGTGTGCTCCACCGCCCGGCGCTGCGCGGGGTTCAGGTCGTCGAGCAACCCGGACGGCCGAGGGGACGGGGGACTCGCGGGCAAGTCGAACAAGGCGCTCATCGTGGGTCCACGTTACCCGTCCCCCGCGGCGACCGGTTCCGCTCACCGCCGAAGGACGAGCGGAACCGTTTGCCCGCAGCGGGAACGGGGTCGGTCGGGTGCCCGTGTCGCGGTGGCGCGCGGTCGCCCGTCCACGTGGTGGTACGCGGTCGCCAGGTGGCGCGGGGCTGTGGCACTATGTGGCTGTGCGTGCGACTCACTTCGAGTTTTACTACGGGACCCGGACTCCGGCTCCCGTGGTCGCCTAGCGCGCGAACAGCCACTGAAGCCCCGGAGTCCTCGGACATCCGGGGCTTTCGTCGCTTCGGGGGTCCGGGACTCAAGCAGAGTTCGAGAGGTCACACCATGAGCACCACCGAAACCCCCGCCGTCGAAACCCCCGCGAGCGCACCGGACATCGACGAGCTGCGCCAGGAGATCGACCGCCTGGACAAGGAGCTGCTGCGCCTCGTGAAGAGGCGCGCCGAGGTCTCCAAGGTCATCGGCGCGGCGCGGATGGCCGCGGGCGGGACGCGGATCGTGCACAACCGCGAGATCGACGTGCTGAACCGCTACAAGGAACTCGGCCCGGACGGCAAGGACCTCGCGATGATCCTGCTGAAGCTGGGTCGCGGCGCGATGGGGCGCTGACCGGCGCGCCGGGCCCGCGGGGCTCTCCGAGTTCCGCACGGCCTCGGCGCGAGGACCCGGTCAGCCGAACGCGTCCCAGTGCGGCGCGTGGGCCGCGCGGACCTCGTCGAGGTCCGCGGTGGTGCACCGGACGTCGTCGGGCACGTAGGCCAGCGGGTCGTCGAGCAGGGGTTCCGGCAGGCGGAGCAGGCCCTCGACCAGTGCGTGCAGGCAGAGGGCGGCGTAGCCGCGCAGGTACCCGCCCTCCTGCGTGACCACCAGGGGCAGGCCGAGGTCGGCGACGCGTCGGCCGATCCGCCGGTAGCCGTCGGCGGTGAGGTTGTGGCGACCGTTGGGGTCGAAGGCGCTGCCGTCGAAGCCGGAGGCGCAGACCACCAGGTCGGGGGCGAACTCGCGCAGCGCCGGGAGGGCGATCTCGTCCAGCGCGCGCAGGTAGGCCTGGTCGCCCGCGCCGAGGGACAGCTCCACGTTGATGTTGCGGCCGTCGACGCCGGTCTCGCCGGGGGCTCCGGTCTGCGGGTGGTTCGCGCCCCACGGGCCGTGGCGCATGTGGATGGACACCGTCAGGACGTCCGGCTGGGCCAGGAAGACCTCCTGGGTGCCGTTGCCGTGGTGGACGTCCCAGTCGAGGACGGCGACCCTCAGGCCTGCTCGACGGGCGGTCTCGGCCACCAGCGCGGCGTTGTTGACCAGGCAGTACCCGTCGGCCATCGTCGGCTGGGCGTGGTGGCCGGGGGGCCTGACCAGCGCGTACGCCACCGGGGCTCCGTCGAGGACCGCGGCCAGCGCCGCCAGGGAGGTGCCCGCCGCGGCCCGGACCGCGTCCCACGAGCCGGGGCCGACGACGGTGTTGACCTCCAGGGCGACCCTGTCGGGGCCCGCGCAGGCCTCGCGCAGGGAGGCCAGGTAGTCGGCGGTGTGGACGCGTTCGAGCTCCTCGTCCGTGGCGAACCTCCCCGTGCGCCACGTGAGGTGCTCCGCGACCGGGCCGTGGAGGAGCGCGTGGCGGAAGGTGCGCAGGCGGGCGGCGTTCTCGGGGTGCTGTTCGAGGACGTCGAGCCAGGCCCAGTCGCCCGGCAGCTCCCACAGGCCCTCGCCCGCGTCGTGCTCCAGGCAGGCGTCGTGCCAGAAGATCTCCACCCGTCCGGGATATCAGGGGGATCACCGATGGTCCAGCGGTTGTCGCGAGGCACACTGGGGGCATGAGCATCGTCATCGGCCTCATCGCAGGCATCATCGCCATCGTCGGGGTGCTGGCCGCCTTGGCGCACGACGGCTACCTCGCCATGCTCGGCTCGGCCGCCAAGAAGAAGGCCGCCGCCGGCGCACCGATCGCGCAGTACGTCCGCAGCCGGTACACCGTCGCGGGCGTCACGACCGTGGCCGCGCTGATCGGGCTGCTGATCACCACGGGCGACAACTACGGCGCGGACATCATCGGCGCGCTGATCGCGGGCGGCAGCGGGCTGGCCGCCACGAGCGCCCTCCAGAGCAGTCGCAAGCGCCTGAACAGCGGCGCATGACCTGAACGGCCGCCAAGTCCAGCAAGTTCACACTTATGGGTGTCACCGCCCGTCACATGGTGGCCCCGGACAGCTACGTCCCCGACCTGCACCTACCCTCAGGTAGGTGTGGGTGTTCGTGGGCACCTGACCCGGCCCCGCACCGTGCCGGAGCGGGAGGGTCTGCACACCATGGACGACGGGGCTGGAGCGGGAGACCGCGGCAAGCACCGGCTGCGCGAGCGCGCGGCGGGCTGGCCTCACCACGAGGACGGGCTGGAACCGAGCGCGCACACCCGGCGGGCCCTCGGGCCCGGCCAGGTGCCCGCGCAGCGCGGCGGCAGGCCCGCCCCCGACCCGCTGGTCGACTCCGACGGCAGCGGCCTGCGGAAGTTCAACATCGGCCTCGTCCCGGCGTCCGTGACGCCGCCCCGCACGTGGAAGCGCGCCGCCTGGTTCGCGGTCGCGGCGTCGGCGGGGGTCCTGGTCGGGCTGGCCGTCGCCGCGGCGAAGCTGGTCGGCACCACCGGGTCCGCCGAGCGCGTCACCATGCCGGAGTACCCGGCCGCCGTGCCCATCGTGACCGACTTCGGCACCCGCACGTCCAGGCCCTCACCCGCGGCCCCGCCCCCGGAGACGAGGCCCCAGGCCCCCGGACGGGCGTCCTGGGCGCCGTCGGCGGCGGCACCGTCCGGTGCGGCGACGGCGAGCGGTGGCAGCAGCACGTCCGGCGGTGCGGGCCGGGCCTCGGCCACGTCCACCGGAGCACCGGCGAGCACGCCTGTCCCGACCTCGCCGACCGTCACGACGGTGCCGAGCGGGGAGGCGCCGCTGGTCGACTCGACGGCCATCGCCCACCGGACGGAGAAGTTCTACGAGGAGCTGGCGAGCAGCACCGAGACGGCCATGACGATGGCGACCGAGGCCTTCCGGTCCAACGCCGAGGCGGTGCTGGAGCAGCGGTTCGCGGACGTGTCGCTGGTCGAGGTCAAGGACATCAGCGTGGACCCGAGCAGGGGGATCACCATCAGCACGCTCCAGATCACGAACAAGGACGGCACCGCGAGCACCGAGCGGCGCGAGCTGACCTTCACCTTGAGTGGTGATCCCTTGATCAACGCCGAACGGCTCACAGCAATCGGCTAACGGTCATTAGCGAACGCACAGCACGACGCCGCGCGGTAGCCACTGCTCCATTCGAGCGACACCCTCCGACCGCTGAACGCCACGAAAAGGTGAATGCGCGAGTCGAACTGGCTATGCGCAGGCCAATCGCGGTACGAGTTCTGCCGACCAAGAAGGTACGGAGGAGCCGCCAGTGCAGCGCCCTACGACGACCGGCAGACGGCACGACCGCGCCGGATCGATCACCGTGGAAGAGCTGATCCGGAAGCAGCCGATCCCGATCCGCATCCCCTCCGTGGAAGAGGCCGACACCAACGTCCTCGTCCAGGAGGTCCTCGGTCTGGAGGAGGCGAAGTACCACCGCCGCCCCAACCGGGCGGCCAAGGCCGCGGGCCTGGTGACCGGCGCGCTCGTGCTGGTCGCGTCCGTGGCCGCCGCGTCGATCCTGGCGGGCAAGCGGCCGGAGGGCCCGGCCGAGCCGCCCGTCGCGGCCCCCATCGAGCTGAGCGGCTCGACCGCGCTGCGCCCCGACCTGCTCAGCGCCCGGCTCGGCAACGAGCGGCCCACCGCACCGGCGGCCGAGACCGGCGGCCCCACCTCGCAGCCGTCCGCCTCCGCCGAGCCGAACGCGCCGCTCGCGGCCGACCCGGTGACCGCGTCGAGCGCTCCGCCCACCCAGCCGGCCGCGGCGCCGCCCCCGGTGGCCCCGGTGGCCCCGACCCCGCGGACCAGGATCGACGTCGTCCGCGACTTCTACGAGCTGCTGCCCGCGAAGCCCGCCGAGGCGGCACGGCTGCTGACCGCCGACCTGGTGGGTGCCAACCCGGTCGACTTCATCCGGTCGTGGAGCACGATCAAGGCCATCACGGTCGAGGGCACGAGTCCGCAACCGGACGGCAGCGTGCTGGCCGAGGTGTCGATGCAGGAGCTCGACGGGCGGTGGCTGAGGGTGCAGCAGCGCTTCTGGTTCGCCGACACGTCCACGCCGAAGATCACGGCGACGGAACTCCTCTCAGCGCAGCGAAGTTGACTGCACGTAGCCGACACCCCCCTAAATGCTCACTCAGAGTTTCCTTAAATAAGGTTTAACCCGAGAAAATCCCCCAAAGGGGTTACAAGCGGGGTCACGATTCGGTATCCATGTTCCCGGTCAGTGAACGCAGTGCAGTTGCTGGGAAGGTGTGACACGCGGTGTCGAACGAGGACAAACGTCGTCGGCGAGATGGATCGACCGCTCAGCTCTCGGTAGCGGAGCTCCTCGCCCGGCGTGAAGCCGAGACACAGGAGATCCCGGTGTACCGCGAGGTCGAGGAGGACACGGTCCGCTTCACGCCGGTGACGCCCCCCGCCGCGCTGTCGACCGCGCCGATCTCCCGCCAGTCGCTGTCCGGCCGCGAGCTGCACGTCGCCGAGCTGCTGCGCCGCGAAGGCCGCCCCGCCGACGAGGAACGCGGCGGCATGAAGATCAGCAAGCTCGTCGCCATCGCCAGCGGCGGCGTCGTCCTCTGCGGCACGGTCGCCTTCGGCGCGTCCCAGTGGCTCGGCTCCCCCGACGAGCGCCCCCTCGCCGACGTGCGCTTCGACGACCGCCCGGCGGCCCGCGGCTCCAACAACACCAACGGCGGCATCGGCGCCCTCGCCCTCCCCGGCACGCCGCCCAGCACGACCACCGCGGAGACCACCACCCAGCAGCGGACGCAGGAGCAGGCCGCACCGCAGCAGCAGGCCCAGCCGCGCTCGGCCCCCACCCAGCAGCAGGCTCCCGCCACGCAGTCGCCCGACA
This sequence comes from Umezawaea sp., assembly GCF_057122925.1. NCBI lineage: Bacteria > Bacillati > Actinomycetota > Actinomycetes > Pseudonocardiales > Pseudonocardiaceae > Umezawaea > Umezawaea sp. The sequence continues at coordinate 7,559 of NZ_DBNGPQ010000081.1, forward strand.
CGCGGACGACGAACCCGACCACCCCGACGTCCGAGTCGACCACGCAGTCGCCCTCGCCCGCGACGGGCACCCCGACGTCGCCGGGCACGACGACCCCGCCGCCCAGCAGCAGCACGCCGCCGCCGTCGTCCGACTCGACCACGCCCCCGTCGTCCAGCACGCCGCCGCCCTCCAGCACGCCGCCGTCCTCCGAGGCGCCGTCCAACGGCATCGACCTCGGGATCGACCTCGGCCTCAGCCTCGGCGGCTTCGACTTCTTCGCCGAGGTCTAGGAGCACGCCGCTAGGCCGTCCGGCCCAAAATCCGACGACTTTCCTCGTGAACCGGTGACGGCGCGGACGGGTATCGGGTATCCCTTCGCGATCCGTGTTCGACGGTGCGTGACCTGCACAACGGTCCGAAAGCCGCCGTCACGGCCGGGGTAGGCTCTGCTGGCGATGACAGCCCGACACGGCGATGAGCGGTGCCCTACCCTGATCCGCCAACCGGAGCGCACGACGAGGAGCCCCAGCGTGAGACCTGCTGCACCTGCCGCGGTCCCGCAGCACCCACGCGAGGTGGCCAGGTGAGCGGCGAGGGTCAACTGATCGCCGACCGCTACCGGTTCCTCGACCGCATCGGCAGCGGTGCCATGGGCATCGTCTGGCGTGCGCAGGACGAGCGGCTCGGCCGGATCGTGGCGGTCAAGCAGCTGCTGCTGCAAGCGGGCATGGACACCCGCGAGCACGACGAGGCGATCCAGCGCGCCATGCGCGAGGGCCGCATCGCGGCGAAGCTGCACCACCAGAACGCCATCGCGGTCTACGACGTGGTCGAGGAGAACGGCGCGCCGTGCCTCGTCATGGAGTACCTGCCGTCCTACAGCCTCGCGGACACGCTTTCCGAGTACGGGGCGCTGGACCCCCTCCAGGTCGCCAGGATCGGCGCACAGGCCGCCTCAGCGCTCGCGGCGGCCCACGCGGCGGGCATCGTCCACCGCGACGTGAAGCCCGGCAACGTGCTCATCGCGGACAGCGGTCTGGTGAAGATCACCGACTTCGGCATCTCGCGCGCCACCGACGACATCACGGTCACCAAGACCGGCCTGATCGCGGGCACCCCGGCCTACCTGGCGCCGGAGATCGCCAGGGGCTCGGACCCGACGCCCGCGTCGGACGTGTTCTCGCTCGGCTCGACGCTGTACGCGGCGGCCGAGGGCGAACCCCCGTTCGGGCTCAGCGAGAACACCCTGGGCGTGCTCCACGCGGTCGCCGCGGGGCGCATCAACCCGCCGACGCACGAGGGCCCGCTCACCGACGTGCTGCTCCGGCTGCTCAACGTCGACCCCGCGGACCGGCCCACGATGGGCCAGGCCCGCGACCTGCTGGCGGCCGTGGCCGCTGGCCGCAACCCCAGCCTGACCGGTCTGCGGGCCGCCAGCACGCCCGGCGTGCTGCCCGTCGCCGGTCCGACCGCCGTGCTCGACCCCGACCGCACCCGCGTGGTGTCGGCGGGCGGCGCGGGCACCGGGTACCGCACCGGCCAGCACGCGCAGCCCCGCACCGTCGGGCCCTCCCGTCCGGTGGCACCGCCGCCGGGCTCCGGCAACCGGCCGCTGGCCGTCGCGGCGGCCGTGCTGGTCGGGCTGCTGCTGTTCGGCGGCCTGCTGATCATGCTCGGCGTGTTCGACAAGAAGGACCAGAAGTCGCCGATCGTCCCCCCGGCCAGTTCCTCCTCGACGGTCGCGACCACGACGACGACTCCCAAGCCGGAGCCGACGACCGTGGAGACGACGGAGGAGACGACGACCGAGGAGCCGACCACCACGACGACGACCACCACGACCACCACCACGACGACGACGACCAAGCCGCCGACGTCGACGACGACGAGCACGACGACGACCACCACCACGAAGACGACCACTCCCACGACGACCTCGGCCCCGCAACCCGGTGGCGGTTGAGTTAGCTCGTAAGGTGGACCCCACACACGGACGGGTTAAATTCGAACCCAACCCCGTGTAACTACGTTTGTGCCCTAGTGGCGGTAACCCGAGGTTGGGTCGCCACTGACGAAGACACACCGCAATCACTCATGGGAGCAGCCGTGACCGACGATGGTCGCCTGGTCGCAGGCCGCTACCGATTGGGAACCCGAATCGGTAGCGGTGCGATGGGCGTCGTTTGGCAGGCGCACGACCAGCGCCTGCACCGCATCGTCGCGGTCAAGCAGCTCTTGCTCCAGCCCGGCCTGGCCGCGGCTGACACGGACGAGGCGAAGCGCAGGGCCATGCGCGAGGGGCGGATCGCCGCCCGCTTGCAGCACCCGCACGCCATCGCCGTGTACGACGTGGCGGAGGACGACGGCCAGCCGTGGCTGGTCATGGAGTACCTGCCGTCCAAGAGCCTCTCCACCGTGCTGTCCGAGCGGGGCACGCTGTCGCCCCGCGACGTGGCCTCGATCGGCGAGCAGGTCGCGTCGGCGCTGACCGCCGCGCACAACGCCGGGATCGTGCACCGCGACATCAAGCCGGGCAACATCCTGCTCGGCGACGAGGGCGTCGTGAAGATCACGGACTTCGGCATCTCGCGGGCCACCGGCGACGTCACGGTCACCGCGACCGGGATGCTCGCGGGCACCCCCGCGTACCTGGCGCCCGAGGTGGCGAAGGGCTACGACCCCGGCTCGCCGTCGGACGTGTTCTCGCTCGGCTCCACGCTGTACGCCGCGATCGAGGGCGCGCCGCCGTTCGGGCTGAACGAGAACACCATCGCGCTGCTGCACCAGGTCGCGTCCGGCAAGGTCAACCCGCCGAAGCAGGCCGGACCGCTGACCGCGCTGCTGATGCGGCTGCTCCGCCCGGAGCCGGAGGACCGCCCGACGATGGCCGAGGCGCGCGAGGCGCTGGCCGCCATCGCCGCGGGCCGGGCCGCCCCCGAGTTCCCGATGGCCGCGCCGCAGGTCAGCCCGCCGTCGTGGCGCGGCACGCCCGTGTCGTCGGACCTCCAGACCCGCGCGATGTCGCAGCAGGCAGCGGTCAACACGCCGCCGCCCGGCACCCGCATCGACGTGCGCCCCGGCCCACCACCTCCGCCGCAGCAGCAGCACAAGCCCGCGCAGCAGTCGTACCAGCAGCCCTACCAGCAGCAGCGGCCGGCCGCGGTGCCGCCGCGGCAGCGCCCGCCCAAGCGGTCGTTCGGGGCGGCGGGCACCGGCCCCGGCTCCGGCAAGCAGCGGTCGACGATGATCACCGCGCTCGCCATCGTGGCCGCGGCGGTCGTCGGCATCATGCTGGCCAGCTTCCTGTCCGACGGTGGCGGTGACACCGACAAGCGCGCCGACCCCGGCACGTCGGCCACCCAGTCGAACCCGCAGAACCCGCCGAGCGAGGTGGACGACTCGCCGGAGGCGGGCGGGGGCTCCAAGCAGCCCCCCAAGATCACCGGTGGCGCCGGTCCCGACCGGGCCACGCAGGAAAAAATGATCAAGGACTACTTCGCGCTCGCGCCGAAGGACCCCGACGCGGCGTTCCAGTGGCTGCTCCCGGACATGCAGTCCCAGAGCGGCGGTCTCGCGACCTACAAGGGCTTCTGGGCGGGCATCAAGAGCGTCGACATCGAGAACATCACGCTCAACGAGGAGTTCGCGTACGTCGTGGACCTGAAGTACACGGCCAAGGACAAGGCGGTCACCAAGGAGCGCAAGCTCATCGTGCTGAACTGGTCCGGCTCCGTGGTGCTGCTCCAGCGCGAGCAGAGGCTCGGCACCTACTAGTCAACTCGCCGCCGCGGCCTCCTTGAGGGCGTCCAGGAGGCTCGCCGCGGCCGGGTTGACGGCGCCCGCCTCGCGGAAGGCCGCGTAGATGCCCCGGTGCGGCTCGGGCCTGCGCAGGCGCCGCACGACGACGCCGGGGTGGGCCACGCCGAGGCCGAGCTTCGGGACGATCGTGACGCCGAGGCCTGCGGCCACGAAGCCCTGCGCGGTCGGGTAGTCGTCGGACTCGACGACGAAGTTGGGCGCGAACCCGGCACCCGCGCAGGCGTCGAGGACGATGTCGCGGCACGCGCCGGGCGGTATCGCGGAGTCCACCCACGGGTCGTCGGCCAGGTCGTTCAGGTCGAGCACGCGCTTGCGGACCAGCTCGTGCCCGCGCGGCAGGACGGCCAGGTACGGGTCGTCCAGCAGGTGCACCAGCTGGACGCCGGGCGCCGCCTCGGCGGTGCGGGGGTGGACCACGATCGCCACGTCGGCGCGGCCCGCGACGATCTCCAGCATCGGGTCCAGCGGCTCGGTGAGCTTGAGGTCGAGCTTCACCGACGGGTGCTCGGCGCGGAACCTGGCCACCGCGGGCGGCACGAGCGCGGCGCCCGCCGTGGCGAAGTAGCGGACGCGGAGACGGCCCGTGCGGCCCGCCCTGAGGTCCGTCAGCGCCGCCTCGGCCTCCACCAGGCGGTCGGTGATGGCCGCCGCGTGCTCGGTGAGCAGCTTCCCGGCCTCGGTGGCGCGGACGCCGCGCCCGACGCGCTCCAGCAGGGCCATGCCCACCTGCTTCTCCAGCGCCGCCACCTGCTGGCTGATGGCGGACGGCGTGTAGCCCAGGTTCGTGGCCGCCGCGGTGATGGAACCGCTGGTCACGACGGCTCTGAGGACCTGCATCCTGCGTACGTCGAGCATGGCCTCGACCTTACAGTTCCGCTACAAGGTCATGCAGTTCTTTTCACTTGTGCTGACGCTTTGCCGGACGCATCGTGGACCACGTGAACACACCCGGCACGCTGATCAGGTTCGGCGCACTCGCACTCGTCTGGGGCTCCAGCTTCCTGTGGATCAAGATCGCCCTGACCGGCCTGTCGCCGGTCCAGATCGCGGTCGTGCGGACGGCGCTGGGCGCCGCCGTCATCGTCGCGCTCGTCTACGCCCGCGGTCACCGCCTGCCGCGGTCCCGCACGGCGTGGGGGCACCTGACCATCGCCGCGATCTTCGGCAACGTCATCCCGTTCATCCTGTTCGCGGTCGGCGAGAAGACCGTGGACTCCGGTGTGGCGGGCGTCATCAACTCGACCACGCCCCTGTGGACGCTGGCGATCGGCCTGCTGCTCGGGTTCGAGAAGCAGCGCGGCGGGGCGCGGCTGGCGGGCCTGGTGCTGGGCTTCGCCGGAACGCTGCTGATCTTCGCGCCGTGGGAGCGGTCGGGGCTGGCGAGCTGGGGCGCGCTGGCGTGCCTCGCGGCGGCCGCGAGCTACGCCGTGGCGTACGTGTACATCGGCCGCACGCTGTCCGGGCAGGGCCTGACGTCGATGCAGCTCTCCTCGACCCAGCTGGTCATCGGCACCGGCCTCACGACGCTGGTGGTGCCGGTGGCGGGCCTCCAGCCGGTGCACCTGAACCTCGGCGCGGTGGTCGCGGTCGTCATCCTCGGCGTGCTCGGCACCGGGGTCGCGTTCGTCATCAACTACCGGCTGATCGCGGACGAGGGCCCGACCAACGCCACCACGGTCGGCTACCTGCTGCCCGTCGTCTCGGTGCTCCTCGGGGCGGCGTTCCTGGGCGAGGCGCTCAGCGTCCGGGTCGTCGCGGGCATGGTCGTCGTGCTGTTCGGCATCGCGCTGACCCGTCGCCGCCCCGTCACGGTTGTCGCACCCGTCGACACCCGACCGGTACAGCCCGTGATCCTGAAGTGATCAACTATCACTCAGCGTGACGCGGCGGCGGAGCCAGTTGAGACAGGCCACCAGGGCAAACAGGCACGAGTGAGACGTGCGTCTCCCCCGATAGCGTGGTTGTCAGGCGAATAGCGTCTCGGAGCGCTGTCTCGGACGTCTCTTCCCATGAGAGCGTGAACAACGCAGGTAGGGAAGGGATGAGCCAGATGGCCGAGAACACGATCATCACCGCGAGCACCACGTTCCAGCTGCTGGTCCCCGGCATCGCGCCGGCACCGGTCGAAGCGGAACTCCAGTACAACCCGGAGGACCCGTACGCGGTCGCCGTGCTGTTCCACACCGGGCAGGGCAAGGTCGAGTGGATGTTCGCCCGCGACCTGCTGGCCGACGGGCTGCTGACGCCGTCCGGCGAGGGCGACATCATGGTGCGGCCCGCGGCCGACGACCCGGAGCGAGTCCTGCTGGAGCTGAACGCCCCCACCGGGTTCGCGATCCTGTCGGCCGTGGCCGAGCACATCGCCGAGTTCCTCGACCTCACCTACGACGTCGTGCAGCCCGGTGAAGAGGACCTGTGGATCGACTTCGACCGGGAGTTGGCGAAGCTCGTCGCCAGCAGCTGACCGGCCCGCTAGCCTGCTCGGCGTGAACGCTGTCGGCGGTCGGTACGCCCTCCGGGAGGAGATCGGCAGCGGCGGGATGGGTGTGGTGTGGCTGGCTCACGACGGGCTGCTGCACCGCGAGGTGGCGGTCAAGCAGCTCAAGCTGCCCGACCTGGCACCGGCGGCGTCCGAGGTGGCCCGCACCCGCGCCATGCGCGAGGCCCGCATCGCGGCCCGGCTGCAACACCCGAACGCGATCGTGGTCTACGACGTGGTCGTCGAGGACGACCTGCCGTGGATCGTCATGGAGTACCTGCCGTCCCGCAGCCTCGCGGCGCTGGTCGAGGAGCGGGGCCCGCTGAACCCGGCCGAGGCGGCCCGGATCGGCGAGAGGATCGCGAGAGCGCTGGCCGCGGCGCACGCGAAGGGCATCGTGCACCGCGACGTGAAGCCCGGCAACGTCCTGATCGGCCACGACGGAGCCGTGAAGCTCACCGACTTCGGCATCTCCCGCGCGACCGGCGACACCACCATCACCGAGGCGGGCGCGCTCGCGGGAACCCCCGCGTACCTGGCGCCCGAGGTGGCGCGCGGCGACGCACCGGACGCGCGGTCGGACGTGTTCTCGCTCGGCGCGACCCTGTACGCGGCCGTCGAGGCCCGGTCCCCCTACGGCGTCAGCGACAACAACCTCGGCCTGCTCCACCGGGCCGCCACCGGCAGGGTGGCGCGCCCCACCCGCGCGGGTTCGCTGTCCCGCCCCCTCGAACTGCTGCTGGCCGTCGACCCGGCCGAGCGGCCCACCGCGGCCCGCGCCGCGGACCTGCTGGACGTCCTGCCCACCGAGGTGATCCCCACCCCGAAGGGCATCCCGGTCCAGGTCCCGCCGCCCGCGGGTCCGACGTGGCCGATCGCACGGCCCGCCTCGCACCTCCCGCCACCCGCGTCCACCTCGCACCTCCCGCCACCCGCTCCCGCCTCCGCCCCGCGGTCGCGGCCCCGGTGGCTCCTCCCCGTCGCCGCGGCGTGCCTGCTGGCGGTGGTCGCCCTCGTCGCGACGTCGTTCCTGCCCACCGGCGGCGGAACGCCCGGCACCGACCAGGGCGCCCCCACCTCCACGACGGGGTCCGGCCAGGCCGTCGTCCTCACCGACCAGGTGGCGTCGAACTTCGTGCTCGGCTACTTCCGCGCGATGAAGCACGAGTCGCGGACGTCGTGGGAGAAGATGGCCGAGGCGACCCGGCCGCCCTACGACGAGTTCGTGGAGTCCGTGGCGCGGTACGACGAGGTGGTCCCGCAGGCCAACCCCGAGGTCGCCGCCAAGGGCCCGGACTTCCTGGTGATCGGCAAGGTCGACCTCGTCGAGGACGGCAGGAGGACCGTCGACACCTACCGGGTCCTGGTGACGCTGGTCGACGGCGAGCCCAAGATCGCGGACCAGGAGGAGTAGCGCGACCCTCCATCTGAGACGACCGTTGTCGTCGCCCGTGGACCGACCGCCGGTTAACCTGCTCGCGTGGTGAACGCGGTCGGCGAGCGGTACCTCCTGCTGGGGCAGATCGGTGCCGGCGCGATGGGCGTGGTCTGGCGGGCTCGCGACGAACTGCTGCACCGCGAGGTGGCGGTCAAGCAGCTCAAGCTGCCCGACCTCGACCCGGCGGCGACCGACCTGGCCCGCACCCGCGCCATGCGCGAGGCCCGCATCGCGGCCCGGCTCCAGCACCCGAACGCCATCGGCGTCTACGACGTGGTCGTCCAGGACGACCTGCCGTGGATCGTCATGGAGTACCTGCCGTCCCGCAGCCTCGCGGCGCTGCTGGCCGAGCACGGGCCGCTCCACCCGAACGAGGCGGCGCGGATCGGCGGCAAGGTCGCGGCCGCGCTGGCGGCGGCGCACGCGAAGGGCATCACGCACCGCGACGTGAAACCCGGCAACGTCCTGATCGGCCACGACGGCACGGTCAAGCTCACCGACTTCGGCATCTCCCGCCTGGTCGGCGACGGCACGCTCACCGAGGCGGGCATGATCTCCGGCACCCCCGCCTACCTGGCCCCCGAGGTCGCCCGCGGTGACGCCCCCGACGCGCGGTCGGACGTGTTCTCGCTCGGCGCGACCCTCTACGCGATGACCGAGCACAAGTCGCCGTACGGGCCGACCGACAACAACCTCGGCCTCATCTACCGGGCGGCCACCGGCCGGATCGACCCGCCGTCACGGGCGGGCGCGCTGACCGGACCCCTCCGGCGGCTGCTGGCGAACGACCCGTCGCAGCGCCCCACCGCCGCCGAGACGGTCGACCTGCTCGCGGGTCGCGGGCAGACCCCGGTCGTCCAGCCCCGCGCGGGCGGGCCGAGACCCACTCCCCAGTGGATCGCCCCCGTGGTCGCCGCCGCCGTGCTGGTGGCCGGGATCGCGGGCGTGCTGGTGTTCCTGCCGCCCGCCAACGACGACCGCGTGCCCACCACGTACAGCGAGAACGTGCCGGGTCAGGACCCGAACCTCCCGGCGGTCGACACGACGCCCCCACCCGTCGACGTCTCCGGCGCGCCGAGCCCGGTGAACGCGGCGGCGGACTTCGTGCGCAACCACTACCTCCTGGTCGCCGACGACCCCACGACGGCGTGGGAGAACCTGGCGAAGAACTTCCGGCCGCCGCTGGAGGAGTACGAGGGCTTCTGGGCCAAGTACGACGAGGTGCGGCCGGACGTCCTGACCGTGTCGGCCGGGCAGAACGGCGGCTACGCCGTGGACGTCGAGCTGACCTTCGTGCTCGGCGGCAGCACGAACGTCGAGACCTACCGGGTCGGCGTCGAGACCGCCGAGGGCGCGCAGAAGATCGTCAGCTCGGCGAAGCTGTGAGCGCCAGCTCCAGCAGCGCGTACCCGCCGCCGCCCACGACGACGCCCATCAGCGAGCCGACCAGCACCTGCGCGGTCGTGTGGTCGCCCAGCTCCACCCGCGACCACGCCACGAGCAGGGCGGGCACGACGAGCACCAGCAGCCACGGCCCGTGGACGACGGCGCCCACGACCACCGCGGCGAACGCCACGGCCGCGTGCAGCGACACCTTCCACTTCAGGCCGAACGTGATGGCCATGCTGACGACCAGCGACGCGAACATGCTGCCCGCCAGCGCGAGCATCTCGGGGGGCGCTCCACCCAGCACGAGCACGGTGGTGCCGACCGCCAGCGAACCGCCCGCCGCCACCAGGGGAACCAGCCTGCCCTCGCGGTTGGTGACGTGGTGGCCCTCCCAGCGACCGCTGCGGGCGCCCTTCACGATGACGACCATCGGGACCACCGAGGCCGTGACGGCGACGACGAGCCCCCACGCGACCGTCGGCCACAGCGCGCGGGTCGCGGCGGCGGCCACGGCGAACGGCAGCGTGAGCACCCACACCCAGGGTGCGAGCACCTCGGTGGCGAAGCGGGCCAAGCGGTGAACCGGTTGTGACGTGCGCTGGCCCAACTCAGACCAGCCTGCGGTCGGACGCCCAGCGGGACAGCTCGTAGCGGTTGGACAGCTGCGTCTTGCGCAGCACGCTCGACACGTGCGTCTCGACCGTCTTCACCGAGATGAACAGCTCGGAGGCGATCTCCTTGTACGCGTAGCCGCGCGCCAGCAGCCGCAGCACGTCCCGCTCGCGCGGGGTGAGCAGGTCCAGCTCGGGGTCCCGGATGGGGGCCGCGCCGGGCCGGTCGGCGAACGCGTCCAGCACGAAGCCCGCGAGCCGCGGCGAGAACACCGCGTCGCCGTCGGACACCCGCACGACCGCGCGCACCAGCTCCTGGCTGGAGATCGTCTTGGTCACGTAGCCGCGGGCGCCCGCGCGGATGACCGCGATGACGTCCTCGGCGGCGTCGGAGACCGAGAGCGCGAGGAACACCACGTCCGGCAGGGCCGTCCGCACCTGGGCCAGCACCGCGGCTCCCCCGCCGTCGGGCATGTGGACGTCGAGCAGCACCACGTCCGGCTCGTGGTGGCCGATCCCGGCGACCGCCTCGCCGACGGAGCCCGCCTCGCCGACGACCTCGATCTCGTCGCTGATCGAATCGAGCTCGGCCCGAACCCCCGCGCGGAACAGCGCGTGGTCGTCGACCAGGAACACCCTGACCCTCTTGCCGTCGGTCATGACCTGGCCTCCTGCTTCCTCGGCATCTCCAAGTGCACCTCGGTGCCCTCTCCAGGGCTCGTGCGCAACTTGGCCTCCCCACCGTGCCGCACCATTCTCCCCCGGATCGAGTCGGCGAGGCCATGCCGGTCCTCCGGGACGGACTCGGGGTCGAACCCCTTGCCCCGGTCCCTCACGAAGACGTGGACGCTGTCCTCCTCCACCTCCCCGTAGACGCTGATCTCGGCCACCCCCGCGTGCTTGGCGGCGTTGACCATCGCCTCGCGCGCGGCCTGCACCACCGCCAGCAGGTTGTGGTCCAGCGGGCAGTCCCCGACGACGACCTGCTGCACCGAGACGGCGAACGTGTCCTCGACCTCCCCCGAGGCCAGTGCGATGGCGGCGGACACCGTGGACGGCCGCGCGGTGTCCCCGACGTCGCGGCCGTACAGCCAGTCCCGGAGCTGGCGCTCCTGGCCGCGGGCGAGCCTGCGGACCTCGCGCGGCGCCTCCGCCTGCTTCTGGATCAGCGCGAGCGTCTGGAGCACGGAGTCGTGCAGGTGGGCGGCGATCTCCGCCCGCTCCTCGGTGCGGATGCGCGCGCTGCGCTCCTCGCCGAGGTCGTTCACCAGCTTGATCCACAGCGGCACGGTGAGCAGCGCGACGCCCGCCAGCGTGGCGAGCACGGCGACCAGCGTGAACTGGATCTGGTCGAGCTGGTAGGTGGTGACCACCAGCACCCCGATGCCGAGCGCGACCAGCGCCACGCCCGCGGCGATCCGGATCAGCGTCGACCGGCCGCTCTTGCCGAACACCCCGCTGCGGGCCCCGTCCCGCCAGCGGCGGCGCTGCGCCTCGTCCGCCTCCCGCCACACGACGGCCGCACCCACCAGGGCCACCGCCAGCGGGCCGACGATCCACCCGCTGACCGCCCCCGTCAGCAGCGTGACCACCACGGCCGCGCCGAGCCCCAGCGCCAGCAGACCGATGGCCTGCTGGCGCTCCCCCGGCTTCAGCGGCGGCTCCCCCTCCGCGTCCGCGGTCCGCTGCGGCACGAAGACCCACAGCAGGCCGTAGGCGATGACCCCGACGCCGTTGAGCGCCGTCAGCGCCGCGAACACCGCGCGGACCCAGAACACCTCGACGCCGAGGTGGTCCGCGACACCGCCCGCGACCCCCGCGACCACGCGCCCGTTGCGGCGTCTGCGGACCGCGAGGTCCGCCCCTGCTGCCGTCTCCACCTGCGAACTCACCACCCGATCGTCACACGTGCCGGTACGTGAATCATCAGGGTTCCACCCGAGTCGGTGTTCAGGGTGCACCCCCGATGTGCTGAGCGGCGCGAAGCCGCAAACTCGGTGACGTGAGTGGGAACCTGACAGCTGCCAACGTCGAGGAGACGTTGAAGGACTTCTGGGTCAGCAGGCCCAGACGGCCGCACCGCGGGCGGAAGATCGCCGGTGTGGCCGAGGGCATCGCGGAGCGGTACCGGATCGACCCGGTGATCGTGCGGGTCGCTTTCGTCGCGATGGCGTTGTGCAACGGTGCCGGTGTGTTCATCTACCTGCTTGGCTGGCTCGCGCTGGCGCAGGAGGACGACGAGGTGTCCCCCGTCGAGGCGCTGATCGGGAAGGGCCGCAGCTCGACCCCGATCCCGCTGACGGTGCTGCTCTGCATCGCGGTCTTCCCGGCGACGGGCTTCTTCTTCGACGGCGGCTTCACGATGGTGGCGGGCGTGCTGCTGTCGGTCGGCGCCATCTACCTCCTCCACCAGAACCGGGGCGCGGTGAACCGGCCCGTCCCGACGACCACCACGACCTCCACCACGGATCAGGTGACGACCATGGGCACGGGCCAGGAGAAGACCGCGGACACCCCACCCGCGTGGGACCCGCTGGGTGCCGCGCCCTTCGCGTGGGACCTGCCCGAACCAGGGCAGGCGGTGGCGCAGTCGCCGGAGACCCCGCCCGCGCGGCGGTCCCGCCACCGGTCACCGATCACCGGCATCACGCTCGGCGTGTCGCTCCTGGTCGTGGCCGGAGCGGTCATCGCGGGCCCCTACGTCGAGTGGCTGTCCCCGCTGCGCACGCTGGGCCTGGTCATCGGCGTCATGGCGCTCGGGCTCGTGGCGGGCGCGTTCAGCCGCGGCGGGCGCGGCCTGATCGGCCTGGTCATCCCGCTGAGCCTCGTCGCGGTGGTCGGCACGATCGCGAACTTCGACGAGTTCGGCGGCGGCGACCGCATCGGCGACTTCACCGACAAGCCCGTGGCGATCGAGCAGGTGCAGGACAAGTACGAGACCAGGGCGGGCACCATCGAGCTCGACCTGACCGCGCTGCCCGGCTCGGGCACGGTCGAGACCGAGGTCTACGCGGGTGTCGGCACCGTCCAGGTGACCGTGCCGAAGAACGCCGACGTGGACGTGCGCTGCGAGACCGAGGTCGGGTCCGTGCAGTGCCTCGGCAAGCAGAGCGACGGGCGGGCGCCCGCGTTCGAGTTCACCTCCGAGGGCGAGGACAAGCTCGACGGAGGCCTCAAGATCGTGCTCAACGTGCACGCCGGACTGGGAGAGGTCGTGGTCAACCGTGGCTGACCAGGAGGTGGAGCCGCGCGGCGGCTTCGACGTGGTAGCGCTCGTGTTCGGGCTCGGAGCGGCCCTGGTGTCGGCGTTCGTGCTGACCGGCGGCACCAACTGGCCCGACTTCTTCGACCTGCGGTGGGTGATCGCCGGTGGCGCGATCGTCGTCGGGCTGGCCCTGCTGGCCGGATCGGTGCTCCGCCAGCGCCGCTAGCACCCCCGCCACTCACGCGGAAGGCCGTGACCCCGAGGGGTCACGGCCTTCGTGGCGTTCAGGGGAGGACTACTCCCACTCGATGGTGCCCGGCGGCTTGCTCGTCACGTCCAGCACGACGCGGTTCACGTCCGCCACCTCGTTGGTGATGCGGGTGGAGATGCGCTCCAGCACCTCGTACGGCAGGCGCGTCCAGTCGGCCGTCATGGCGTCCTCGCTGGACACCGGGCGCAGCACGATCGGGTGGCCGTAGGTGCGGCCGTCGCCCTGGACGCCGACGCTGCGCACGTCCGCGAGCAGCACGACCGGGCACTGCCAGATGGTCCGGTCCAGACCCGCGGAGGTCAGCTCCTCACGGGCGATGGCGTCGGCCTGGCGCAGGATCTCCAGGCGCGGCCCGGTGACCTCGCCGATGATCCGGATGCCCAGGCCGGGGCCGGGGAACGGCTGGCGCTGCACGATGACCTCGGGCAGGCCCAGCTCCGTGCCGACCCGGCGGACCTCGTCCTTGAACAGCGCGCGCAACGGCTCCACGAGCTTGAACTGGAGGACGTCCGGCAGGCCCCCGACGTTGTGGAGGCTCTTGATGTTCGCCGCGCCGGTGCCGCCGCCGGACTCCACGACGTCCGGGTAGAGCGTGCCCTGCACCAGGAAGTCGTACTCGCCGTCGGCCTGGAGGTCCCGCGCCGCCTGCTCGAACGCGCGGATGAACTCGCGGCCGATGACCTTGCGCTTCTGCTCGGGTTCCGTGACGCCCGCCAGCGCCTCCAGGAACCGCTCGCGCTCGTCGACGGTCACCAGCTTCACGCCGGTCGCCGCCACGAAGTCGCGCTCCACCTGGGTGCGCTCGCCCGCGCGCAGCAGACCGTGGTCGACGAACACGCAGGTCAGCCGGTCACCGATGGCGCGCTGCACCATCGCCGCCGCGACCGCCGAGTCCACGCCGCCGGACAGGCCGCAGATGGCCTTGCCGTCGCCGATCTGCTCGCGGATCCGCTCGACCTGCTCGTCCACGATCGACGAGGTCGTCCACTGCGGCTTCACGCCCGCGATCTCGTGCAGGAACCGGCGCAGCACCTCCTGGCCGTGCGGCGAGTGGCCGACCTCCGGGTGGTACTGGACGCCCGCGAACCGGCGGGTCGTGTCCTCGAACGCGGCGACGGGGGCGCCGTCGCTGGTGGCCGTGACGGTGAAGCCCTCGGGCGCCTTGGTCACGCAGTCGCCGTGGCTCATCCACACCGGGTGGTGGCCGGGCAGGTCGTCGTGCAGCCTGCCGCCGCCCTCGGTCACGCCCAGCTCGGTGCGGCCGTACTCGCGGGTGCCGGTGTGCTCGGCGGTGCCGCCCAGCGCCACGGCCATCGCCTGGAAGCCGTAGCAGATGCCGAACACGGGCACGCCAGCGTCGAACAGCGTCGGGTCGACCTGCGGAGCACCCTCCTCGTAGATGCTGGAGGGGCCGCCGGACAGGACGATCGCGAGCGGGTCGCGTTCGAGCAGTTCCGCCACGCTCGCGGTGTGCGGCACGACCTCGGAGTAGACCTGGGCCTCGCGCACTCGACGGGCGATCAACTGCGCGTACTGCGCCCCGAAGTCGACGACGAGTACCGGCCGGTTGCTGGTTTCGGACACCGCGCAAGGATGTCAGACGTGGACGAGGAACTCCTGACCGGCGGTGGTCTGAACGAGGTCGTCAGGGTGGGCGGCACGGTGCGGCGGCCCACCGGTCCGTGGACCCCGCGGGTGCACGAGCTGTTGCGGCGCTTGGCCCCGGTGGGGTTCGTGCCGGAGGTGCACGGCGTCGACCCGGCCGGGCGCGAGGTCCTGTCGTACCTGCCGGGTGAGGTTGGCCACCCGCCGCTGCCCGAGGCGCTGAGGGGCGACGCGACGCTGGTCGCCTACGCGCGGATGGTGCGGCGGCTGCACGACGCCTCGGTCGACCTGGTGGGCACGTCGGGCTGGCAGTTCCCGCCGCGCGAGCCCGCCGAGGTCGTCTGCCACGGCGACCTGGCGCCGTACAACGTCGTGTTCTCCTCCGGGGAACCCGTCGGCGTGATCGACTGGGACACCGCCCACCCCGCGCCGCGGTGGTGGGACGTCGCCTACGCGGTCTACTGCCTGGCGCCGTTCTCACCCGAGTGGGGCACACCCGCCTCCCGGTGGCGCCGGGCCGAGCTGTTCTGCGCGGAGTACGGCTGCCCCAGCGACGGGCTGGCCGAACAGGTCCTGGAACGGTTGGCGCACATGGTGCGGACCATCAGGGAGGACCCGGCGTTCCACGTGCAGCGGGTGGAGCGGCACGACGAGCACTACCTCTCGCACGCGGAGCACGTGCGCGCCGGTCTGGCCGCGCTGGCATACCGTTGACCCATGGACGCGATCACTCCTCAACCCCGGCCCTGCTGGATCGCCGGCCGCCCCGAACAGGGCGTGCGGGAGATCACCGTGCACCACCCGTACGACGGGACGGAGGTGGCGACGGTCGCCGTGCCCGGTCCCGAGCAGGTCGAGCGGGCCGTCGCCGCGGCCGCCGCCGTGGCGAAGGAGTTCCGGCGCACGCCCGCGCACGTCCGCGCCGCCGCGCTGGAGCACGTGTCGAAGGCGCTGGCCGAGCGGATCGAGGAGATCGCCGAGACGATCACCGCCGAGAACGGCAAGCCGCTGAAGTGGGCCGAGATCGAGGTCCGGCGCGCGGTCAGCGTGTTCAAGTTCGCCGCCGAGGAGGCGAGGCGCGGCGGTGGGGAGCTCCAGCGGCTGGACACCGACGCGAACGGCGCGGGCCGGATGGCCCTGGTCCGCCGGGTGCCCCGCGGGCCCGTCCTGGCGGTGGCGCCGTTCAACTTCCCGCTGAACCTGGTCGCGCACAAGGTCGCGCCCGCGCTGGCCGTCGGCGCCCCGGTGATCGTCAAGCCCGCCTCCGCCACCCCGCTGTCGGCGCTGCTGCTGGGCGAGCTGCTGGCCGAGACGGACCTGCCGGACGGCGTGTTCTCGGTGCTGCCCGTCGCGGGCGGCGACATGGAGTCGCTGGTGAAGGACCCCCGGCTGCCGGTCATCTCGTTCACCGGGTCCACCGGGGTCGGGTGGTCGCTGATGGACTCCGCGCCCCGCAAGCACGTGGTGATGGAGCTGGGCAGCAACAGCGCGGCGATCGTCTGCGCCGACTGGGACGACCTGGACCACGCGGCCGCGCGGATCGCGCTGTTCGGGAACTACCAGGGCGGGCAGTCCTGCATCGCCGTGCAGCGGGTGATCGTGGACCGGGCCGTGGCCGACGACTTCGTGCCCCGGCTGGTGGCGGCCGTGGCGGCGTTGAAGACCGGCGACCCGCACGACCCCGAGGTCGAGGTCGGGCCCCTGATCGACGAGGCCAACGCCGAGCGGGTGCAGGAGTGGATCGACGAGGCCGTCTCGCTCGGGGCGAAGCTGCACGTCGGCGGCGGGCGGAGCGGGACCTCCGTCGAACCCACCGTGGTCGAGGGCGTGCCCGCCGAGGCGTCGCTGTGGCACCAGGAGGTGTTCGGGCCGGTGCTGGCGGTGTCCGTGGTGGACGGGGTCGAGGAGGCCTTCGCCTCGGCCAACGCGACCGAGTACGGGTTGCAGGCAGGCGTCTTCACCCGTGACGTGAAGGTGGCCTTCGACGCCGCGGCCGAACTGGAGGTCGGTGGCGTCATCATCGGCGACGTGCCCTCCTACCGGGCGGACCAGATGCCCTACGGAGGGGTGAAGGGCTCCGGGACCGGGCGCGAGGGGGTGCGGTCGGCGATGGAGGACTTCACCGAGGAGCGGACCATGGTGCTGACGGGCATCCAGCTCTAGCCCGGCGTCAGGGCCAGCCGGTGGCGCGCCGGTGCGCCGCCGGGGTGCCGGTCCGGGCGGCCCGGTGGCCGTCCGGGCGGAGCAGCGTGCCGTCCGGCAGGGCGGAGAAGTCCGGCCCGCACCAGCGGCTGTTCGGCTGGAGCCCCCCGTCGCAGCCCGGTGTGGTCAGCGGCGACCCGGCGTAGGCGAACGGCGTGAAGAGCCTGCCCGAGTCGATGTTCCGGCGCGTGGCCAGCGCGGTCTCGCGGCGAGCGCGCTCCTCCGGCGTCCTCGGGACCAGGAAGCGCATCGTCTCGCCGGTCACGCGGAGGTTCTCGTCCGCCGCCGCACCGCGTTCCAGGTCGTAGGAGGCCAGCAGCCGGGGCCCCGCCTGGCCCGCGCGGTCGAAGGCGATCTTCCACGCCGCGTTGTCGGCGTCGCAGATCCCGGAGTTGAGGCCGCGCGCGCCGAACGGGCTCATGACGTGGGCCGC
Organism: Umezawaea sp.; assembly: GCF_057122925.1. Classification (NCBI taxonomy): domain Bacteria; kingdom Bacillati; phylum Actinomycetota; class Actinomycetes; order Pseudonocardiales; family Pseudonocardiaceae; genus Umezawaea; species Umezawaea sp. The sequence continues at coordinate 24,993 of NZ_DBNGPQ010000081.1, forward strand.
GTCGCCCGCCAGCAGGACCCGGCCCCGCAGCAGCGTGCCCGCCCTGCGCTGGTGGAAGCGGTACGTGGAGTGCCAGACGACCTCGAACGGCCGGTCGCCGACGACCGCCCGCACGTGGTCCTCGGTCAGCTCGACCCCCTCGGCCACCTGCCAGTCGACCCGCCAGACCCCGCCGGGCTGCGGGTGCAGCAGGACCTGGCGGCCGGGGTTCCACGGCGGGTCGAAGTGGAAGTGCCGCTCCGGCGGACCGTCGTGCAGGTCGACCGCGATGTCGGCGATGAGGAACCGGTCGTCGAACGAGCAGCCGTCGAAGCTGATGCCGAGCAGGTGCCGCACGGTGGAACGGGCGCCGTCCGCCGCCACGCAGTGGGTCCCGTCGACGGTCCCGGTCGCGGTGGACACGTGGACGCCGTGCTCGTCCTGCACCAGCCCCGTCACCGCCGACCCGCAGCGCAGGTCCACCAGCGGCGACTCGCGGACCCGCCGTTCCAGCAGCTCCTCGACCACGGTCTGCGGGGTGTTCACGAACGGCGGGAAGTCGTCGTCCACCGACTCGGGGAACTCGGTGGTGAGCACCTCCTCGCCGCGGTGGAACGTGCGACCGCGGTACCAGGTGACACCGGCCGCCACCACCGCCCGCCCGACGCCCACGCGTTCGAGGACGTCCAGGACGTCGCGCTGCACGCAGATCGACCGGCTGCCCACCGCGGCGCGCTCGTCGGCCGCCTCCAGGACCACGCTCGGCACGCCCGCCCTGGCCAGCAGCAGCGCCGCCGTGAGGCCCACCGGGCCCGCGCCGACCACGACCACCGGGGTCACTGGAGGGCCGCCCAGACCTCGCGATCACGTCGGGCCGTCCAGATCTTCGGCCAGTCGACGCCGTCGCACTCGTCCCAGTAGCGCTGCACGTCGAACGGGAGGCAGTGCTCGAAGATCGGCCAGCCGCCGAAGCGCGGCGCGAGCGCGGCGCGCGCCGCCTCGAACGCCTCCCGCGGGGTGCCGCCCCGGCCGTGGACCGTGCCCACGGTGCGCCGCAGCTCGTCCAGGAAGTGCCTGCTCTGCGCGATGGCCGCGTCCACCTCGGCCCTGCCGCGCGCCACCGCGCCCCGGCCGCCCACCAGCACCTCGGCGCCCAGCGCGGCCACGTTGTCCAGCGTGGACGTCGCCCACTCGTCGTGGAACGCGTCGCCGGTGTAGAGCGCCGCGCGCGACTCGACCAGGTCACCCGCGAACAGGATCCGCTGCTGCGGGAGCCACCCGACGACGTCACCCGCGGTGTGGCCGCGGCCGAGGTACCTCAGCTCCAGATCACCCCGGTCACCGCCCAGCGGGATGGTGAGGCGGTCGGAGAACGTCATGGTCGGCCAGGTCAGGCCGGGGATCGTGTCCGGTTCGAGGAACAGCCTGGGCATGCGGCCCAGCTCGCTGTCCCAGTCCTGCTCCCCGCGTTCGGCGATGAGCGCGCGGGTGCGCTCGTGGGCGACGACCACGTCCGCGTCGAACGCGCTCGCCCCCAGCGTGCGAACGGCGTGGTAGTGGCTGAGCACCAGGTAGCGCACGGGCTTGTCGGTGCGCTCCCGCAACCGGTCCAGCCACAGCCGGGCGGCGGCCGGGGTCGCCCTCGCCTCGAAGCAGACGAGGAAGTCCTCGGCCTCGACCGCCCCGACGTTCGGGTCGCCCTCGGCGGTGAGCGCGTGGACGCCGTCGGCGAGGGTGACGAACTCCTCCACCTTCGGCGCCAGGTCGGTGCTGGACGCGAACGGCTTCGAACCCATGGGGCCAGGCTAGCGAGTCCTGATCTCCACGACGGGCAACCTCAGCGCACCGGGTGCGGACGCGGGCACGACGGGGTTGTGCGGCGCGACCGGCGCCAGCCGCCGGTAGCCCGCACCCTGCTCGGGACGCTGGTCGACCTCGCCCTTGTTGGGCCACAGCGAGAACGCGCGCTCTGCCTGGGCCGTGATGGTCAGCGACGGGTTGACGCCCAGGTTCGCCGAGATGGCGGCACCGTCGACCACGGACAGGCCGGGGTAGTTGTGCACGCGGTGGTACGGGTCGATGACGCCGTGCTCGGCGTCCTCGCCGATCGGGCAGCCGCCGATGAAGTGCGCGGTCAGCGGGATGCCGACCAGCTCACCCCAGGTGCCGCCGGGGACGCCGCCGATGTGCTCGGCGGTCAGCACGTTCGCGCGGTGGCCCGCCGGGATGAACGTCGGGTTCGGCTCGCCGTGGCCCTGGCGGGAGCTGAGCCGGTGCCGCCCGAACAGGCCGCGCTTCGCGAACGTGGTGATCGAGTTGTCGAGGCTCTGCATGACCAGCAGGATCAGCGACCGCTCGCTCCACCGCTTCACCGACAGCAACCGCACCAGGCGGCGCGGGTGGCGGACGGCCTGGCCGAGGAACTGGAGGAAGCGCGGCGTGCTGGACCCGCCGTCCGTGGCGAGCGTCTGGAGCAGGCCCATCGCGTTGCTGCCCTTGCCGTAGCGGCACGGCTCGATGTGGGTGATCGCGTCCGGGTGGAACGACGACGTGATCGCCACGCCGCTGGTGAAGTCGCGGTCCGGGTCGACGGTCTGGCGGGCGGCTCCGACGATCGACTCCGAGTTCGTCCGGGTCAGCTCCCCCAGCTTCGGCGACAGGGCGGGCAGCGTCCCGTCGGCGCGCAGCCGGTGCAGGAGCTGCTGGGTGCCCCACGTGCCCGCGGCGAGCACGACCCGGCCCGCCGTGATCGTGCGCCCACCCCGGCGCAGGGTCGCCCCGGTGCGCCGGGTGTGGACCTCCCACGTGTCGCCGACCTGGTCGAGACCGGTCACGGTGGTCATCGGCAGGACCTTCGCGCCCGCACGCTCGGCCAGGTAGAGGTAGTTCTTGACCAGCGTGTTCTTCGCGCCGACCCGGCAGCCCGACATGCAGCCGCCGCACTCCGTGCAGCCCGTGCGCTCCGGTCCCACGCCCCCGAAGTACGGGTCGGCGGCCTTCTCGCCCGGTTCGCCGAAGTACACGCCGACCGGGGTCGGGCGGTAGGTGTCGGCCACGCCCATGTCGCTCGCGACCTGCCGCATCACCACGTCGGCGGGTGTCGTGGTCGGGTTCGTGACCACGCCCAGCATCCGGCTCGCCTGGTCGTAGAACGGCGAGAGCTCGGCCTCCCAGTCGGTGATGTGCGCCCACTGCCGGTCGGCGAAGAACGGCTTGAGCGGCCGGTACAGCGTGTTCGCGTACACCAGCGACCCGCCGCCGACCCCCGCGCCCGCGAGCACCATGACGTTGCGGAGCAGGTGGATGCGCTGGATCCCGAAGCAGCCGAGCTTCGGCGCCCACAGGTACTTGCGCAGGTCCCACGACGTTTCGGCGAACTCGTCGTCGGCGAACCGCCGCCCGGCCTCGACGACCGCGACCCGGTAGCCCTTCTCGGTCAGCCGCAGCGCCGCGACGCTGCCGCCGAACCCCTAGCCGACCACGACGACGTCGAAGTCCACGTTGTTACCGGCGAGTTCACGCATGTACCCGAGAGTAGGGGTTACTTCCGGTAACGCCTAGATCCGAACCGGTTCAGAGGCCGTAGCCCTCCAGCCACGCCATCAACGGCGGGGCCAGCCAGAAGAGCAGCAGCCAGGCCAGCAGCGCGACGCCCGCCACGGCCGCGACGACCAGCACGACCACCGAGCCCGCGAAGCCCGCACGGCTGTCCGCGGGCTCCTCGACGGCCGCGGCGGCGTCGGTGTCGTCGTCATCGGCCAGTCCAAGCTCGACCAGGTTGTCCACGTAGCCCTTCCTCGCTTTTGGTCCACGTCCCCGCCGCTTCACTCTACCGAGGGAGACGGGTCGGAAGATCATCTATCGGCTGCCGGGGGTGGGGGCCGGGTCTGGTAGCGGGCGCGGCGACGCGGTGGTCCCCCTGCCGTGAGGGCCCCCCGACGTGCACGGCACCGGCGGGGTCTGACAGTCCTGCCGGGGTGGAAAGGCGTTGGGGGCGAACGAGAATCGTGATTTCACTCCAACGAGTGAAGTGGGTAACGGTGTCGTCGGGCGCTCGATGTGGACACGGGAGAACCACTTCGCCAGCCGAGCCCGCAGGAGGACCGACGATGCACCGGCTCACGCCCGTCGCCGCCCGATCCACCGCGGTCGTCACCGTCGGGCTGGCGCTGACCACCGCGGGCTGCGGCGCGAGCAGGAGCGCGGGCGGCCCGGCGACGAACCCGACGCCGAGTCCGGTCGCGACGAGCGCGACACCGACGACCCGCGAACTCACGCCGCAGGGGTTCATCGCCAAGGACGTCGGCCAGGTGGCGGGCTTCGACTGCGCCAACGACCTGGACACGTGCGCGATCACGTTCAGCGTCGACAAGATCGAGGTCAACCCGCAGTGCCACCAGTACGGCGCACCCCACGCCGCGGGGCGGAAGACGCTGCTGCTGCACGTCTCGATGACGACCGGCGACCTCAGCGAGGAGGGGGCCCGGTCGGCACCGTCGATCTTCAACCCGTTCTCGCTCAACGGCATCGCCGACGACGGGTCCGTGCAGGAGGCGCGGCCGGGCACGTGCACAGACCGGGAGGAGCGGCTCTCGGACACGATCCTGCCCCACTCGCGGTACAGCGGGACCGTGGAGGTGCAGGTGGCCGAGGCCGCGACGGCGGTCGCCTCCACCTACCCGGTGGCGTCGAACGGGAGCCGCGGCTGGGTGTGGCGGATCGGCTGAGCAGGCCGGGGCACGGGTCCCCCGGTCGGGAGGTGGGTTTCGGGGAGGGCGGAGGCGCGGAGGCGGCAGGGCGTGAGTGCGAAGGCGCGGGGTGCGGCAGGGCGGAGGTCCGCGGGGCGCGGTGGTGCGGGGTGAGTGGTGCGGGATGGCTCCGGGGAGAGGAGCCGGTCCGCGGGGACGTGCGAGGCGTGGGGACGTCCCGGCGCAGCGGGCAGGTGGCGTGCGGACGTCCCGGCGCAGCGGGCAGGTGGCGTGCGAACGTCCCGGCGCAGCGAGCAGGTGGCGTGCGAACGTCCCGGCGCAGCGAGCAGGTGGCGTGCGGACGCAGCGATGGGCGCCCCCCAGTGGGAAGCGCCCATCGTGGTGGAGCGTGGATCAGCCGCGGATCGTGAGGCCGACCTTCTGGAACTCCTTCAGGTCCGAGTAGCCGGACTTGGCCATCGCCCTGCGCAGCGAACCGAACAGGTTGGTGACGCCGCGCGGGTCGACGGACGGGCCGAAGAGCAGCGTGCGGAGGTCCACCTCCTGGTCGACGCCGGGCGAGACGAAGCTGCGCGGCACGGACGGGTGGGCGCTCGCCGCCGTCCAGTACAGGCCCTGGCCGGGCGCTTCGGTGGCGGAGGCCAGCGGCTCGCCGAGCATCACGGCGTCCGCGCCGCAGGCGATGGACTTCGCGATGTCACCGCTGGTCTGGGCACCGCCGTCGGCGATGACGTGGACGTACCGGCCACCGGTCTCGTCCAGGTAGTCGCGGCGGGCGGCCGCGGCGTCGGCGATGGCCGTGGCCATCGGGACGCCGATGCCGAGGACGGAGTCCGTCGTCGTGACGCCCGGCGTGTAGCCGTAGCCGACGATGACGCCCGCCGCGCCCGTGCGCATCAGGTGCATGGCGGTGCGGTAGTCACCGACACCGCCCGCGATGACCGGGACCTCCAGGTCGGCGATGAACGACTTGAGGTTGAGCGGCTCGCCGTCGCGCAGCACGTGCTCGGCGGAGATGATCGTGCCCTGCACGACCAGGATCTCCACACCCGCGGCCAGCAGGTCGGGGGTCAGCTCGGCCGCGCGCTGGGGGCTGACGCGGACCGCGACGGTGACACCGGAGTCGCGGACCTCCTTGATGGCCGCCGCGACCAGGTCGATGCGGACGGGAGCCGAGTGCAGCTCCTGGAGCACCCGGACGGGCGCGCCGGGGTCGTCCGTGTCCTCGGTCGCCTCGACCAGGCGGAACAGGGCCTCCTCGACGTTGGCGTGCCGGGCCCACAGGCCTTCCGCGTTGAGCACCCCGAGACCGCCCAGCTCACCGACCGCCACGGCCGTGCCCGGCGACACGATGGCGTCGGTCGGGTGGGTGATGAGCGGGATGTCGAAGCGGTAGGCATCGATCTGCCACGCCGTCGAGACGTCCTTCGACGAACGAGTCCGCCGAGAGGGGATGATCTCGATGTCGTCCAGCTCGTAGGCCCGCCTCGCGGTCCGGCCCATGCCGATCTCGACCAGATCGCGCACTTTTGATCCTCTCAGCGGGTGGTGTAGTTGGGGGCTTCGACGGTCATCGTGATGTCGTGCGGGTGGCTTTCCTTCAGGCCCGCCGCGGTGATCCGCACGAGCTGCGCGTTCTGCAGCTCCGGGATCGTGCGGGAACCGGTGTAGCCCATCGCCATGCGGAGACCGCCGACGAGCTGGTACGCCACCTGCGCGAGCGGACCGCGGAACGGCGTGCGGCCCTCGATGCCCTCCGGCACGAGCTTGTCCTCGGACAGCACGTCGTCCTGGAAGTAGCGGTCCTTCGAGTACGACTTGGTGTCGCCCCGACCGGACATCGCGGCGAGGGAACCCATGCCGCGGTAGGTCTTGAACTGCTTGCCGTTGACCAGGATCAGGTCGCCGGGGGCCTCGGCCGTGCCCGCGACCAGGCTGCCGACCATGACGGCGCTGGCGCCCGCGGCGATGGCCTTGGCGATGTCGCCGGAGTACTGGATGCCACCGTCGCCGATCACCGGCACACCGGCCGGGCGGCACGCGAGGTACGCCTCGTGGATCGCGGTGATCTGCGGGACGCCGACGCCCGCGACCACGCGGGTCGTGCAGATCGAACCGGGTCCGACGCCGACCTTCACGCCGTCCGCGCCCGCGTCGACCAGCGCCTGCGCGCCGAGCCGGGTCGCGATGTTGCCGCCGACGACGTCGACGGTGTCGCCCAGCTCCTTCTTGAGCTTCGCGACCATCTCCAGCACGCCGCGCGAGTGGCCGTGGGCGGTGTCGACCATGAGGACGTCGATGCCCGCGTCGGCCAGCGCCATCGAACGCGCGAACGCGTCGTCGCCGACGCCCACCGCGGCGGCGCACAGCAGCCTGCCGTCGGGGTCCTTGCTGGCCAGCGGGTACTGCTCGGTCTTGACGAAGTCCTTGACCGTGATCAGGCCGCGGAGCTTGCCGTCGCCGTCCACGATGGGCAGCTTCTCGATCTTGTGGCGGCGCAGCAGGCCCAGCGCGGCCTCGGCCGACACGCCGACCTGCGCGGTGACCAGCGGGCCCTTCGTCATGACCTCGCTGACCTTGCGCTTGTGGTCCACCTCGAAGCGCATGTCGCGGTTGGTGATGATGCCGACGAGCTTGCCGGACGGGTCCGTCACGGGGACGCCGGAGATCCGGTAGCGGGCGCACAGGTCGTCCACGTGCGCGATCGTGTCCTCTGGCGTGCAGGTCACCGGATCGGTCACCATGCCTGCCTCGGAGCGCTTGACCGTCTCCGCCTGGCTGGCCTGGTCCTCGATCGACAGGTTGCGGTGCAGCACGCCGATCCCGCCCTGGCGGGCCATCGAGATGGCCATGCGCGCCTCGGTCACGGTGTCCATCGCGGCGGAGGCCAGCGGGATGCGCAGCGTGATGTTGCGGGAGATCCTGGTGCTGGTGTCGACGTTGCTGGGCACGACGTCTGATTCCGCAGGCTGCAACAGGACGTCATCGAAGGTCAGTCCCAGCATCGCGAACTTGCTCGGGACTCCGTCAACGTTGAGCTCGCTGGTCATAGCGGGTGACAAGCCTTCCGTCGTGCTGCGGACCCACCGCGAGCGGATCGGGGTTCCGCTTGGGGGCAGCATCTGATTCTCGTCCCTGCGGACAGGTCCGGGGCGTTCACGTCATGGTATCTGGGCGGTCACCGGCCTCCGCCCGGTACCGTGCGGGGTCGTGCCGCACGACGCCTTGCCGCCAGACCCCTTCGCCGAGGATCCGGAAGATCCCGCGAAGGCCATGGCCGAGCCAGAAGAAGACCACGAGCACCCCGAGATGGGCGACGAGGAACGCGCCGAACTCGTGGGTGACCTCAGCGACCTAGCGGTGTACCAAGCCCTGCTGGAACCCAGTGGTGTGCGGGGGATCGTCGTGGACTGCGGCGAGTGCGAGGAGCCGCACTTCCACGACTGGGCGCTGCTGCGGGCCAGCCTCGAACAGCTCCTGAACGACGGCCGGATGCGCCCGCACGAGCCCGCGTACGACCCGGACCCGGCGTCGTACGTGACGTGGGAGTACTGCCGCGGGTACGCCGACGGCGTCACCGCCACCGAGGACGCCCGCTGACGGTGTGACGAAGCCCGCCCCGGAAACCGGGGCGGGCTTCGTCACACCTGCGGAGGGAGCTACGAGGTCGGCGTGGTGTCGCCGGACTGCGGAGTGACCTCGCCGGTCGGATCGGTGTCGTCCGGCGGCGGCGGGGGCGGGGGCGGCGGAGGAGCGGGCTCGCTGGTCGTGCTCGTCGTCGGCTCCGACGTGTTGGACGCCGAGGCGGTCGGCGACTCCGACGTCGTGGTCGGCTCCGTCGTGGGCGACGTGCTCGACGACGTGCCGGTGGGGTCCGGCACCGACGTGGTGCCCGACGGCGTGGTCCCCGTGTTCACGGTGGTCGCCGTGGTGCTCACCAGCTCGTCCAGCAGCTTCGTGTGCTCCTGCGACAGGTCCACGTGACCGTCGTCGGCCGACACCATCGGGAGGGCGACGCCCGCCTTCTCCAGCGCGTTCTTGGCCTCGTTGACCCTGCCCTCGCGCAGTGCGGCGCGGGCGGCCTCCAGGTCGGTGTTCACGGCCACGGCGGCCTCGACCGACTGCGCGTGGTCGGAGTACAGCACGCGGGTGAGGCCCCACAGCGGGTCGCCGGGGTGCGCGTCGCGGGCCACCAGGCTGACGCCGGTGAACGCGATGGCGAGGATGGCCGCCGCGCTGGCCAGCGGGATCAGGAAGCGGTGCCGGGACGGCGCCTTCGGCCGCGCGGCCGCGATCGTGGCCACGGCGGTGTCCGTGTCGACCAGGTCGGAGATGGCCTGGCTGTCGACGTCGTGCCGCCACGCGAGCAGCAGCGCGTTGAGGTCGTCCTGGACCAGGTCGCCGACGCGGTCGGGGTCCTTGCCGCCCAGCGCGTCGAGCAGCGCGTCGTCGGCCTGGATGCCCGTCAGGTCGTCGGGGAACTGGTCGGCGGTGTCCGTCGACCGATCGTCCGAGGGGAGAGGTGCTCTCCCTTGCTGTCCGCGCACGACTTCTCCGTTGTCCTTCTCGTGCTCGTGCTGGTCGGCCACTCAGACCACCTCCTCGGCTGCCAACGTCTTGCGGAGCCTGGACAGCGCGCGGTGCTGCGCCACCCGGACGGCTCCGGCGGTCGACCCGACCGCGGCGGCGGTCTCCTCGGCCGACAGCCCGACCACCACGCGCAGCAGCAGGATCTCCCGCTGCTTCTCGGGCAGCACCCGCAGGAGCTGGGCCATCTGACCGGTGAGTTCGCCCTGCATGGCCCGCTGTTCCGGACCGGCGTCGGTCTCGGGACCGTCCGGGACCTCGGCCACCGGTTCGGAGCGGTTCCTCGACGAGGACCTGTGGGAGTCGGCCACCTTGTGCGCGGCGATGCCGTACACGAACGCGAGGAACGGCCGACCTTGATCGCGGTAGCTGGGCAAGGCCGTCAACACCGCGAGACACACCTCCTGGGCCACGTCGTCCGCCGAAGCGAAAGACCTCTCCTGCCTTCCGACTCGGGCGCGGCAGTACCGCACCACCAGGGGACGGATCGAAGCCAACAGGCGCTCGATGGCGGCCCTGTCACCTTCGACGGCCGCGCCTACTTCGGCGTCCAGTCCGTCCCCCAAGTTGGTCATCGCAGACAGCAGCCCCGGTGTTACGCCTTGGCGTCTCGACAACGAACAGCACAAGACGATCGACGTCACTCGTACTAGTGACGCACACGGTACCGGCCAGGTGGGCAAACGGCGGCGGGAGGGGCCACGGAGACCCCTCTGACCTGCCACCGCACAAACCGAATCCAGCCCGGCGACGAAGCGCCGGGCTGGATGAGGATACCCGCGGTCGTGATCTAGGACACGAGGCCGCGGCGGAAGCCGTGGGCGACCGCCTGAGCGCGGTCGCGGACACCCAGCTTGCGGAACAGCCTCCGCGCGTGGGTCTTCACGGTGTCCTCGGACAGGTAGAGCTCGCGCCCGATCTGACCGTTGCTCTTGCCCTGGCTCATGCCGCGCAGCACCTGGAGCTCGCGCTCCGTGAGCTGGACGCCGGGGTCCGAGGGCTGACGGGGTGCAGGCACCGACGTGCTCGCGAGGGTGTGGGCCAGCGCGGCCACCAGCTCGGGACGCGAGGCGTCCCAGCGGAGGTAACCACGGGCGCCACCCGCGATCGCGGCGGCGATGCTGCCCGCGTCGTCCGGGGCACCGAACACGATGACGTTGGCCTGCGGGTTGGCCGAGACGAGTCGCCGGGTTGCTTCAACACCGGTCGGGACGGCGCGCTGGGTACCTACCAGCACGACGTCGACTGGCTGCCGTGAAAAGCGAGCCAACAACTCGTCACCGTGCGCTACGCAGTCAATGCGACTAACCCCGGGGACGGCCGACATGACACGGGTGAGGCCCTCCCGCACGCTGCGCCGGTCGTCGCAAATAAGGACCGTAGTCACGGGGACTCCTTCCTGCAGCCGAGTGACGTTTCATCTCCCCTATCGGACGCTGGAGGCCCAACCTTGACACGATCCGGTGCTTAATCCGTCAAGAACTTCGACAGGGGGTCTGCGTTCGGGGGTTCCCCGGAACGGAGCAGCGCGGTCGGCACCCAGGGGGAGTCCCGCGCCAGCCGTCGACCGATCGGGTCAGCCCTGCGTAACACGCAGCTCAGAGCCTCGGTAGCCCGTACGGGAGGATTACCCGCCGCAGATGGGTCATGGTCGGAGAGCACCAGAGCCGTCGGCCAGATCAACGACCACAGGTCTCGTTTGGTAATGTGATTTAGGTCACACTCTAGTAGCTCAACGCCGCGAGCGACACCCCCGACGGTCCCCCACACCACCAACGAGGTCCCGAGGACGACGTCCGACTTGAGCGCGTGGCGGACCGCCCCGGCCTCACGCGCGGTCACCGCGGCGGCCTCCGCGGGCGCGACGGCCGCCTCCGCGCGCCCCTCGGCCAGCTCGACCTCGGCGGCCACCCACCCCCGGCGCACGGCGGTCCGCCAGCAGCCCGGCTCGACCTCGGCGAGCAGCCGCCGCGCCTCGCCCGTCCTACCTGCGCCGATGGCGTCGGCCGCCAGCCCGAGCAGCGCGTCGGCGCGCGCTCCCGCCCCGTCGACGCCGTCCCGGTCGGCGGTGCCACCGGCCGGGGCGGTCGCCAGCGCGCGGGCGTCGAGGCCCCGAGCGACCGCGTGGCCGCCCAGCTGGCGCCGGTGCGACGCCAGCGTGGAGGCGGCCAGCGAGGCCACCAGGCGGTCCCGGTCGTGCAGCAGGGCGCCCAGGGCGGTGGCCGCGGCCGCGTAGTGCCCCTGCCCGCCGAGCACCACCGCGGCCAGCCAGCGCTCCCGCGCCGACCCGTTCGCGAGGGTGCTCCAGACGGGTGTCTCCGGGCGGTCGCCGAACGCCGCACGTCTCAACTGGTCTTCCACGGTCACATCGTGCCGGGTTCCGACGACGTCATCAGCAGACGGCCCGCTCGACCGCGGTGGCGGCCGTGCCCAGGTCATCGATCCGCTCGGCCGTGGAGGGGACGACACCGCGCTCCCAGCCGGGACCGCCCACGAACAGGCGCACCCGCTGCCTCGTCCGCGGCACCACCGCGAGCGCCCCCGGATCGGCGTAGCGCGGGAGCTGCGCCCAGAGCACCACGGCGGCGGGCGCGACCCTGAGCACGGCCGACCGCAGCGCCTCCGCGGGCAGCGCCGCCCCGAGCTGACGAATCCCCACGCCGCGCTGCGACAGGACCGCCGCGAGCGGGTAGAGCGGGATGTTGTGGCGCTCGTCGGGCATGCACGCCAGCAGCACCGGGCGGTGGTTGCGGGGAGTGGTCACCACGGGCGTCACGCGGATCATCGCGGCCAGCACGCACTCGTTCAGCAGGTGCGAGACCTCGACCCCGGCGCCCGAGTGCTCCCACCGCGCGGCCATCGCGCCCATCAGCGGGCGGACCACCTCGTCCCACGTCGCGACCACCCCGTCCTCGCCGAGGGAGTCGGCCAGGATCTGCTGCGCGGAGGCCGAGTCCATCGCGAGGACCGCCCGGCCGAGCCCGCGCGCCCGGCGGCTCGCCCCCGGCATCCGCAGCCCGCGCCCACCCGCCCTCGCCCCGACCTCGCCGCCGGTGAGCAGCGGGACCGGTGCGGGCGCCACGATCCGGGCGGTCCGGGGCGTGGGCACCCTCGACGCCAGCGCGTACTTCGCGGCCTCCGCCGACGACGCGCCCCGCAGCAGTGCCCGCTGCATCAATTCCAGGCGGGCGATGTCGCCCGGCGCGTACCGGCGGTGTCGCCCGGTCGTGTGATCGCTGGGTCCGAGCCCGTAACGGCGGTCCCACGTGCGCAGGGTGGCGGGCGCGACACCGAGCCGACGGGCGACGGCCGCCACCGACAGCACGAGTTGGGCGGCCGGATCCTCTTCCGCCGCGCCGGTTTCCCGCCCACCGCCCGCCGGGGCGGCCGGGTGCTCCGGATGCGTCGTCACGCGGTCATCGTCCGGTTGCGACGCCCTCGCGGCAACTCCGGCGGGTGAACGCCCGAGCACGAGCTGATCACCCATCGGTTGAATAACGAGCTTTCTCGTGCCAGAGCCCTTGAACAAGTTTTGGCGCGGTTCTACGGTGGATCAACATTAAGCCGAATGGAGCAGTCCACAGCAGTGGGCCAAGGAGGCGGTCTCGACATGGCGGACACCCGAAGGCTCCCCGGACCCAACGCCGATGTGTGGGACTGGCAGATGACCGGGTCTTGTCGCGGAATGGACAGCGCGTTCTTCTTCCACCCGGACGGGGAGCGAGGCCCGGCACGGGCCCGGAGGGAAGCACGGGCCAAGGCGGTGTGCCTCGCCTGTCCGGTGCTGGAGATGTGCAGGCGCCACGCGCTGGCGGTGCAGGAGCCGTACGGGATCTGGGGAGGTTTGTCTGAGTCGGAGCGGGACAGCATCATCAAATCGAGGAAGCGGCAGTTGGCGCTGACCACCTGACCGGGGGCGGTTCACCCTCGGGTTCGGCCGGCTTGTCGAGGGAGCCGACTGACCGGGGTGCCTGCCGTCGTCGTGGTGCGTGACGGGCGGTCCCTCCGCGGAGGGGCCGCCCTTCGCGTCCGCGCCCGAGCGCGGGGACGCGAAAGGGGCGGCACCAGGATCTGGTGCCGCCCCTCGTCGCGAGCTGTCGAACTAGTGGCCGTGCCCGTGGCCGTGGCCCGCACCCGCGGCAGCGGGCTCCGGCTCCTTCTTCTCCACGATGGCGCTCTCCGTGGTGAGCACCATGCGGGCGATCGAGGCGGCGTTGGTGACCGCGCTGCGGGTGACCTTGACCGGGTCGATGATGCCCCAGTCGAGCAGGTCGCCGTAGACCAGCGTGGCGGCGTTGAAGCCGAAGCCCCAGTCGCCTTCGCGGACCTTGTTCACCACGACGGCGCCTTCGAGGCCCGCGTTCGTGGCGATCCAGAACAGCGCCGAGCTCAGGGCCTCGCGGACGATGGCGACACCGGTCGCCTCGTCGCCCGTGCGGTCCAGACCGCCGTCGAGCACCTTGGCGGCGTGCACGAGGGCGGAACCGCCGCCGGGCACGATGCCCTCCTCGACCGCTGCCTTGGTGGCGGCGACCGCGTCCTCGATGCGGTGCTTCCGCTCCTTGAGCTCGGTCTCGGTGGCGGCGCCGACCTTGATCACGGCGATGCCGCCGGAGAGCTTCGCGAGCCGCTCCTGGAGCTTCTCGCGGTCCCAGTCGGAGTCGGTCGCCTCGATCTCGCGGCGCAGCAGCTCCGCGCGACCGGCGATGTCGGCCTTCGAGCCACCGCCGTCGACGATGGTCGTGTTGTCCTTGGACACCACGATGCGACGGGCGGAGCCCAGCACGTCGAGGCCGACCTCGGACAGCTTGAGGCCCACCTCGGCGGCGATGACCTGGCCGCCGGTGACGACCGCGAGGTCGTCCAGGAACGCCTTGCGGCGGTCGCCGAAGAACGGCGCCTTCACGGCCACGACGCGGAGGGTCTTGCGCAGGGCGTTGACCACCAGGGTGGACAGCGCCTCGCCCTCGACGTCCTCGGCGATCACGACGAGGGACTTGCCGGACTCGGCGACCTTCTCCAGCAGCGGCAGGAAGTCGGCCAGGGCCGAGATCTTCTCGCGGTGCAGCAGGATGAGGGCGTCCTCGAAGACCGCTTCCTGGGCCTCGAGGTCCGTGGCGAAGTGCGCCGAGATGTAGCCCTTGTCGAACTGGACACCCTCGGTGATCTGGAGCTCGGTGAGCATCGTCGAGGACTCCTCGACGGTGATCACGCCGTCCTCGCCGACCTTCTCGATGGCCTCACCGAGGAGGGCGCCGATGGACTCGTCGCGCGAGGACACGGTGCCGACCTGCGCGATGTTGTCGCGGCCCTTCACCGGGGTGGCCTTCGCCTTGAGCGCGTCCACGACGGCGTCGGCGGCGGCCTGGATGCCGAGGCCGAGCGCGGTCGGGTTCGCACCCGCGGCGACGTTGCGGAGACCGACGCGCACCATGGCCTGCGCGAGCACCGTGGCGGTGGTCGTGCCGTCACCGGCGACGTCGTTGGTCTTGGTCGCGACGGCCTTCGCCAGCTGCGCGCCCAGGTTCTCGAAGGCGTCTTCCAGCTCGATCTCGCGAGCGATGGTGACACCGTCGTTGGTGACCGTCGGGCCACCGAACTTCTTGTCGAGGACGACGTGGCGGCCTGCCGGACCAAGGGTGACCTTGACCGTGTCGGCCAGCTTGTTCACGCCGCGCTCGAGTGCCCGACGAGCGTCCTCGTCGAAGCTGATCTGCTTGGGCATTGCCTAGCCTCTCTTGTGCGAAACGCCCCGGTAGCCCCGGATCTGGGGTCGCCGGGGCGCTTGCGTGTCAGCCGAACGACTAGTTGATGACGGCCAGCACGTCGCGGGCAGAGAGGATGAGGTACTCCTCGCCGTTGTACTTGACCTCGGTGCCGCCGTACTTCGAGTAGATGACGACGTCGCCGACAGCCACGTCCACGGGGACGCGGTTGCCCTTGTCGTCGATTCGGCCCAGGCCGACCGCGATGACCTTGCCCTCCTGGGGCTTCTCCTTCGCGGTGTCCGGGATCACGAGGCCGGAAGCGGTCGTGGTCTCGGCCTCGCTGGCCTGGACGACGATCTTGTCCTCGAGCGGCTTGATGTTCACGCTCACCGGGCTGACCTCCACGGTCATTGAAAGCGTTGGCAGGTGGTTACGGCACCTGCCACCCCGCCGTCGCGGGGGTCGGGGCGGTACTGGCGCCGTGTGATTAGCACTCTACCCACTTGAGTGCCAACGCTCAACGGAGGGGCGGCCGACAGTTCGGCGCGGGCGTGGATTCGCGGTCGGGACGCCTCGGGACCAGGCTCCTCACCACACCTGGATCGTGCTCACGGGCAGGCCGGGGGTGGTGGAGAGGTCGATCGGGGACGGCTTGGCCCCCGCGGCCACCAGGTGGGCGCCGATGGCGGCGATCATCGCCCCGTTGTCGCCGCACAGCTTCGGGCGCGGGACGCGGAGGTCGATGCCCGCCTCGGCGCAGCGCTCGGCGGCCAGACCGGAGATGCGGGAGTTCGCCGCGACGCCGCCCGCGATGACGAGCGTGTCGACGTCCAGGTCCTTGCAGGCCCTGATGGCCTTCATGGTCAGCACGTCGGCGACGGCCTCCTGGAACGACGCGGCCACGTCGGCGAGCGGGATCTCCTCGCCCGCCCGCTCGGCCTTCTCGACCCAGCGGGCCACGGAGGTCTTCAGGCCGGAGAAGGAGAAGTCGTACCGGGCGTCGCGGGGGCCGGTGAGGCCGCGCGGGAACGCGATGGCGCAGCCGTTGCCCGTCTTGGCGAGCTTGTCGATCGGCGGGCCGCCGGGGTACGGGAGGTCGAGCAGCCTGGCGACCTTGTCGTAGGCCTCGCCCGCGGCGTCGTCGACGGTGGAGCCCAGTTCGGTGATCTTGTGGGCGAGGCCCTCGACCAGCAGGAGCTGGGAGTGGCCGCCGGAGACCAGCAGCGCGAGGCAGCGCTCGGGGAGCGGGCCGTGCTCCAGCGTGTCGGCGGCGACGTGGCCCGCCAGGTGGTTGACGCCGTAGAGGGGCTTGTCCAGCGCGGCGGCGTAGGCCTTGGCGGCGGAGACGCCGACCAGCAGGGCGCCCGCGAGGCCGGGACCGGCGGTGACGGCGATGGAGTGGATGTCGGACAGGCCGACGCCCGCGATCTCCAGCGAGCGGCGCATGGTCGGGACCATGGCCTCCAGGTGGGCGCGGCTGGCGACCTCGGGGACGACGCCGCCGAACCTGGCGTGCTGCTCGACGCTGGAGGCGACCTCGTCCGACAGCAGCTCCACCTCGCCGTTCGGGCTGAGGCGGACGATGCCGACACCGGTCTCGTCGCACGAGCTCTCGATGCCGAGGATGAGCCTGTCGGTCACGGGTTTTCCCTCACAACGGCGGGGCGGGCCATCGTGTACGCGTCGGCACCGGATGGCATGTAGTAGCGGCGGCGCAGGCCGATCTTCTCGAAGCCGTGCGCGACGTAGAGGCTGATGGCGGGCACGTTGTCCGTGCGGACCTCCAGGAACACCGGCGCGTGGACCTCGTCCGCGCGCTCCAGGAGGGCGCGGAGCAGGCGCTTGCCGATGCCGAGGTGCTGGTGGCCGAGGTCGACGGCGAGGGTGTGGACGCTCGCCTCGAAGTCCGGGGCGCGGCCCGTGACGGCGAGTCCGCCGTAGCCGATGAGCGTGCCGTCGGCCAGGTACGCGCCGAGGTAGTGGTTGCCCACCGCCATCTCGGACAGGAACGAGGTCGCGCTCCACGGGTCGTCGCCGGGGAACAGCTCGTGCTCGATCTCCACGCAGCGCGGCACGTCCTCGCGGCGCAGCGGCGAGATCGACACCAGACTGGCGCGGCTCATGCCCGTGTCACCCTCTTGCGGCCGACGGGCTCGACGGCGTCCGGCCTGCGCAGGTAGAGCGGGGTCAGCGGGCCGGGCTCGGCGCCCGCCAGCAGCTCGGCGGCGGCCACCCCGACGAGGGCCAGCGGGGTCGGGTGGTGCGGTGCGACGACCGGCAGGCCGAGGACGTCGGCGTAGAGCGCGGCACCCTCCCCCACGGCCGCGCGCACGTCGAGGCCGCGGTCGGCCAGGTCGGCGGGCCGGTCGACCCCCGGCCCCTCGACCCGGCGACCGGTGGCGTCGTAGACGGCCCAGTAGACCTCCTTGCGCCGGGCGTCGGTGGCGACCAGCAGCGGCTCGCCCGTCGCCGCGGCGAGCGCGACGGCGTCCGGCGTCGGCACGGGGTACACCGGGCGGCCGAGCGCCTGGCCGAGCGCGGCGGCCGTGACCAGGCCGACCCGCAGGCCGGTGAACGGGCCGGGGCCCGCCCCGACGACGATCGCGTCGACGTCGGCGAACGTCTTCCCCGCCTCCGCGAGGGCGTCCTGGAGGTGCGGTGTGAGCAGCTCGCCGTGGGCCTTCGCGTTGAGCGTCACCCGCTCGGCGAGCAGTCGGGGCGGCGAATCAGCCGTCAGGTCGACGACACCGGCGGTGACCGCGGGTGTGGCGGTATCGATGGCGAGGACGAGCACGGTTGTCAAGGGTACGGGTGTTCGCCACTCGCCCTTGCCTTGACGTCGGCGTCAAGGTGGAGCATCGCCCGCGGAGGAGGTCGCCATGCGCATCGGGGAACTGGCCGAGCTGGCCGGGACGACGACCAGGGCCCTGCGCTACTACGAGGCGCAGGGCCTGCTGCCCGCTCGGCGGGACGGCAGGGGCTACCGGACCTACGACCGTTCCGACCTGCGGCTGGTCGCCGAGATCCGGTCGTTGACCGGCATCGGGTTCGCCCTGGAGGAGACGCGGCCGTTCGTGGAGTGCCTGAGGGACGGGCACCCGACGGGCGACTCGTGCCCGGCGTCGGTCGCGGTCTACCGGCGCAAGCTCGCCGAGGTCGACGACCTGATCGACCGGATGACGGCGGTGCGCGACCGGCTGCGGGACCAGCTGGCGCTGGCCGGGGTGCCCTTCTCCACACCTGTGTGCGCGACGAGTGGTGGGAGCGAGCTTGAGGACGCTGACTGATGAGACGTTCGCCGACGTGGTGGGCACCGGGACCGTGCTGGTCGAGTTCAGCGCCGTGTGGTGCGGGCCGTGCCGGATGGTCGAGCCGGTGCTGGAGCAGATCGCGGCGGAACAGGGGGGCGCGCTGACCGTCGCGAAGCTCGACATCGACGCCAACCCGCGCACCGCGCGGGACCTCGCGGTGATGGCCGCGCCCACGCTGCACCTGTACAAGGACGGCGAACTGGTGGCCAGGGCGGTGGGGGCGAAGCCGAAGTCGCACCTGGTGGCGTGGCTCGAACCACACTTGTGATGCACGACGGGCGCGGGGGCCGGCATCGTTGCGCAGATGTTGATCCCCGCGCTCGCCTCCCCCTCGGACGACATCGCGCTCGACTTCCCCGGTCGGACCATGACCTACCGGGAGCTGGCCGAGGAGGCCCGGTCGGTCGCGGGCGGGCTGGCCGGGGTGTCGCGGGTCGCGGTGTGGGCGCACTCGACCGTCGAGGCGGTCGTGGCGATCGTCGGCGCGCTGCTCGCCGGGGTGCCCGTGGTGCCGATCAACCCGAAGATCGGCGAGCGCGAGCTGGCGCACATCATGTCCGACAGCTCGCCGGACCTGGTGCTGGACGGGACGCTGCCGTCCGGGCCGCCGGTCGAGGTGCGGTCGCTCGACCCTGAGACGCCCGCGCTGATCATCTACACGTCGGGGACCACCGGCCCGCCGAAGGGCGTGGTGCTCCCCCACCGGGCGCTGAGCAGCAACCTGGACTCGCTGGCCACCGCGTGGGAGTGGACGGCCGCCGACGTCGTCGTGCACGCGCTGCCGCTGTTCCACGTGCACGGCCTCGGCCTCGGCGTGCTCGGCCCGCTGCGGCGCGGCGGGACCGCGAAGCACCTCGGGAAGTTCTCCGTCGCCGCCGCCTCGGAGGCGTTGGCGGGCGGTGGCGTGATGTTCGGCGTGCCGACGATGTACTCGCGGATCGCCGCCGAGGTGGAGGCCGACCCGTCCCTGGCCGCCGGGTTCTCCGCCGCGCGGCTGCTGGTGTCCGGGTCCGCCGCGCTGCCCGCGACGGTGCACGAGCGGATCGCGGCGGCCACCGGGCAGCGGGTCGTCGAGCGGTACGGGATGAGCGAGACGCTGATGAACACCAGCGTCCGCGCGTCCGGCGACCGCAGGCCGGGGACCGTCGGTCTTCCCCTGGACGGCGTGGAGGTCCGTCTGGCCGGGGAGGAGGGCGCGGCCGACGCGATCCGGGAGATCGACACCGGGATCGGCGAGATCGAGGTGCGCGGGCCGAACCTGTTCCTGGAGTACCTGAACCGGCCCGACGCCACGGCCGCCGCGTTCGTGGACGGCTGGTTCCGGACCGGTGACATGGCCGTGCTCGACCCGGACGGGTACGTGCGGATCGTCGGGCGGCGGGCCACCGACCTGATCAAGAGCGGCGGGTACAAGATCGGTGCGGGTGAGATCGAGAACGCCCTGCTGGAGCACCCCGGCGTGGCCGAGGCGGCCGTGACCGGCGAGCCGGACGACGACCTCGGCGAGCGGATCGTGGCGTGGGTCGTGCCCGCCACCGGGGAGTTCCCGAGCGAGGCCGAGCTGGCCGACCACGTGGCCGGGCTGCTGTCGCCGCACAAGAGGCCGCGGGTGGTGCGGTTCCTGGAAGCGCTGCCGCGCAACGACATGGGCAAGGTCCTCAAGCGTTCCCTCGGCGCATGAACCCCCTCGGTTGGGCGGGTTACGGTGCCCAGCTGGGGCGGGCCCGGTCCAAGACCGGCGGCGACGAGTCGGTGTCGTGGGAACGGCGCGGCGACGCCGTGGCGATCTCGTTCGACTTCCGGTTCCTCGGCGGCTCCGTCGGCACGGCCACCGGGGACCTGATCGAGGAGGCGTTCACCGAGGCGGGCGCGGAGGGCCTGCCGGTGGTGTCGGTCATCGCCACCGGCGGCAGCCGGATGCAGGAGGGCATGGCGTCGCTGCGCCAGTTGCAGCGGATCTCCGGCCTGTGCGCGCGGCACGCCGAGGCGGGCCTGCCGCACGTGTCCGTGCTGTGCGACCCGACCACCGGTGGCATCTGGGCCTCGCTGGGGGCGGGTGCCGACGTGGTGCTGGCCGTGCCCGGCGCGCAGGTGGGCTTCGCCGGGTCACGGGTGCGGCCCGCCGCCGACCTGGACGACCCCGCCTACACCAGCGAGGGCCAGTTCGCGGCGGGCGCGGTGGACCTCGTCGTGGAGCCCGCCGAGCTGGGCGGTGTCCTGGGAGCGCTGCTGCCGCTGCTGATGGGCGGCGACCTGCGGCCCGCGTCGGTGCCCCGCGCGCTGGGCGCGACGGACCTGCCCGCCGACGGGTGGGCGGCCGTGGAACGGGCGCGCGCCCCCGAACGACCCCGCGCGCAGGCCTACCTTGACGACTACTTCTCGGCGCGGATCCCGTTCAGCGGCGACCGGGCGGGCGGGGTCGATCCGGGGATGCTCTGCGGGATCGGGCTGCACGAGGGCCGGTCCGTCGTCTACGCGGCGCAGACCGGGACCGCCAACACACCCGCGGGGTTCCGGACCGCCAGCCGGGTCGTCCGGCTCGCCGAACGGCTCGGGCTGCCGGTGCTGACGCTGGTGGACACGCCGGGGGCCGCCAACGACGCCGCCGCCGAACGCGCGGGAGTCGGACCGGCCATCGCCGAGCTGTTCGGCGCGCTGGCCGCCGCACGGGTGCCCGTCACGACGCTGGTCGTCGGCGAGGGCGGCTCCGGCGGGGCGCTGGCCCTGGCGTCACCGGACCAGACGTGGATCGCCCCGGACGCCTACTTCTCGGTGATCGCCCCCGAACTGGCCGCCGCGATCCTGAAGCGCGACCCGTCGCAGGTGAAGGCCACGGCGGACCAGCTGAAGCTGCGCCCGCAGGACCTCGTGGAACTGGGCGTGGTCAGGGGGGTCGCCGGCCCCTAGGGCAGTTCGCGGTCCACCCACGAGCCGTGCGGGAGCAGGTGGGCCAGCCGCACGTCGTCGTCCCGCCGCTCCAGGCGGATCAGCAGGTGGTCCTCGGAGAGGCGCTCGGCCGCGCCCTCGCCCCACTCGACCGCCACGACCGAGTCGACCAGGTCGGTGTCGAGGTCGAGGTCGTCCAGCTCCTCCAGGTCGCCGCCGAGCCGGTAGGCGTCGACGTGGACCAGCGCGATGCCCCGACCGCCCTCGGCGGGCTCGTGGAGCCGCGCGATGACGAACGTGGGCGAGCTGACCCGGCCGGTGACGCCCAGCCCCACCGCCAGGCCCCGCACCAGCGCCGTCTTGCCCGCGCCCAGCGGTCCCGCCAGCAGCAGCAGGTCACCGCCCCGCAGGACCTTCCCCAGCCGTTCGCCGAACGCCTCGGTGTCCTCCACACGGGGCAGTTCCAGGGTCTTGCTCACGCTCGTCGCCACCATCGCCGTCGACTTTCGTCCTGCTCGACGGCGGACCGCCGAATCAAACCGATCAGGTGCCCGGTGACCAGTTCCGGTTGTTCCAGCATGACCATGTGGCCCGCGCCGGGCGCGCGCACCAGTTCGCCGTCCGGCATCTCCTCCGCCATGCGCTCCGCGTGGGAGAACGGCGTGAGCCGGTCCGCGTCACCGCTGACGACCAGGACCTCGCAGTGGCGGAGTCCGGCCAGGGCGCGGTAGCGGTTGTGGGTTCCCAGGGTCTCCAGGAACTCCGTGAGGACCTTGACGCTGGCCTGGTTGATCATCTTCTCCATCAGGTCCACCAGCAGCGGGCTGACCTTGCGGTCGCCGAACGCCAGGACCCTGATGCCGCCCCAGGTGACCTTGTCCGCCCGCCGCCGCGCCCACTCGACGAACCCCGGCTGGATGCCCGCCAGCCTGCCGACGCCGAGGGTGACGGGGTTGTAGCGGGACAGCACCGACTTCGACAGGCCCGCGCCGCCGACGGCCCCGGCCGCCGTGCCGACCAGGGCCACGCCGCGCACGCGGTCGGCGAACAGCTCCGGCCGCTGCTCGGCCAGCGCCATGATCGTCATGCCGCCCATCGAGTGGCCGACGAGCACCAGCGGACCGTCCGGGACGACCGCGCGGATCACCGCGTCCAGGTCGTGGGCCAGCTGCTCGATGGTGCTGCCCTCGGGCGTGGACCGGCCCGACCGGCCGTGGCTGCGCTGGTCGTAGAGGACCTGGCGGACCCGCGGCTCGACCAGCGCCGCCAGGTCGCGGCGCTGGAAGTGCCAGCAGCGGCGGTCGAGCGCGAAACCGTGCACGAGGACCACGTTCAGCTCGGGGTCGCCGCCGTCGGCCGGGAGGACCTCCTCCACGGACAGCGGGACGCCGTCGTCCGCCGCGACGGTCGACTCCCGGTCCGCGGGCAGCTCGCCCAGCGGCTCGTCGGCCAGCGGGTCCCTGGCCTTGCGCTCCTCGGAGACCTTCTTGCGGTGGGCCGCCGCGCCCACGACCGCGCCGGTCGCGGCGGCGCCGAGGACACCGGTGGCCAGGCCCAGGGTTTTCCAGAGGGAGTTCACGTCTCGACCAGCTCCGGGACGCCCACGTAGGTGCGGCGCAGCCTCGGGCGGTGCATACCGGTGACGATCTCGTAGTCGATCGTGCCGATCGCGTCCGCCCACTCCCGCGCGGTGGGTTCACCGCGGTCGCCGGGGCCGAAGAGGACGACCTCGTCGCCCTCGGCCACGTCGAGGGCGCCGCAGTCCACCACGACCTGGTCCATGCAGACGCGGCCCACGACCGGGAGCCGTCGGCCCCCCAGCAGGACCTCCATCCGTCCGGACAGGCTGCGGGGGACGCCGTCGGCGTAGCCCGCGGGCACCAGCGCGAGGGTGGTGTCCCTCGGGGTCGTCCAGGTGAGGCCGTACGACACCGACTCCCCGGCCGGGACGCGCTTGGTGAGGGCCACGCCCGCGCGGAACGTCATCACCGGACGCAGGTCCACCGGCACGCGGACCGGGTTCAGGCCGTACGCGGCGATACCCGGCCGGACCAGGTCGAAGTGCAGGTCGGGGCGGGTGATCAGGGCCGCCGAGTTGGCGAGGTGGCGCAGCGGCCGGAGCCCGGCGGCCAGCGCCTGCCGGTAGGCGGTGTCGAAGCGCTCGGCCTGGAGGCTGATCGACGGGTGGCCGATCTCGTCCGCGCAGGCCAGGTGGGACCAGACGGCCACGACCTCGACGGCCGGGGTGGCCGCGGCCTCCGCCACCAGCGCGGGCCAGTCCGCGGGCTGGCAGCCGTTGCGGGAGAGACCGGTGTCGATCTTGAGGTGGATCCGGGCCCGCCCGCCCGCGGCCCGAGCGGCCTCCGCGACGGTGCGCAGCATCCGGGTCGACGCCACCGAGATGTCCACGTCGGCCGCCACGCCCGCGGCGAAGTCCTCGCCGGGCAGGTCGAGCCAGGACAGCACGCGCGCGGTGATGCCCGCCGCGCGCAGGGCCAGCGCCTCGGCCAGCGAGCAGGAGCCCAGCCACGTCGCGCCCGCGGTGAGGGCGGCACGGGCCACGTCCACGGCACCGTGGCCGTAGCCGTCGGCCTTGACCACGACCATGGTCGCCGCGCCGGTGCGGTCGGCCAGGCCGGACAGCACGGCGACGTTGCGGCGGAAGGCGGCGAGGTCGACCACGACCTCGGCGCGGGGGGTGGAGGCAGCCATGACGCCAATCATGGTGTCACAGCCCGCACGGAACGAATCGCGTCCGGGATGGCGGCCATCAGCGACGACGCCGGGATCGGGGCGCCGTCGGCGGCGATCTCGCCCGCGAGGGAGTGCACGTGCGCGGCGCAGGCCGCCGCGAGCGGCGGGTGGACGCCCGCGGCGAGCAGCGAGCCGAGCACGCCGGACAGCACGTCACCGGAACCGGCCGTCGCGGGCCAGGCCGACCGGGACCGGTTCACGGCGACCGCGCCGCCGGGGTCGGCGATGATCGTGGTGTTCCCCTTGAGCAGCAGCACGGCGTTGAACCGCTCGGCGGCCCGCTTCGCCGCGGCCACCCGGTCGGTGCCGACCTCCTCCCCCATCAGCCGCGCGTACTCGCGGTCGTGCGGGGTGAGGACGACGGTGGTGTCCGGGTCGCGGGCGTCCCACAGGTCCGGGTTGTTGGCGAACATCGTGATGGCGTCGGCGTCCGCGCAGACCGGGACACCGGCCTCCAGCACGTGGCGGAGGACGTTCTCGGCGCTCAGCCCGGTGCCGAGGCCCGGTCCGACGGACCACGCCTGGACGCGGCCCGCGTCGGTGATGGAGCCGGTGCAGATCGACTCGGGCCAGCGGGCTCGGACGGCGTCGGCCGCCTGACCCGCGTAGCGGACCATGCCCGACGTGGCCAGGACCGAGGCGCCGGTGGAGAGCACGGCGGCGCCGGGGTAGGTGGCCGATCCGGCGGCGATGCCCGTGACGCCCTGGGTGTACTTGTCGTCGCCGATGCCGGGCACGGGCCAGGCCAGCGCCACGTCGGCGTGCTCCAGCTCCATCAGGTCCGGGCCGTGCAGCTCGGGCCCGAGGCCGATGTCGACCAGCCGCACGTCGCCGCAGTCGGCCAGCGCGTGCACCGGCTTGTGGCAGCCGAACGTGGCGGTGGTGTGCGCCTCGACGAACGGACCGCTGGTCACGCCGGTGTCGGGGTCGACTCCGCTGGGCAGGTCCACGGCGAGGATCGGCGCGGTGACCTTGGCGACGTGCTCGGCGGCGTCCGGCCGGAGCGGGCCGCGGGCCGAGAGGCCCACGATCCCGTCGACGACCAGGTCCACCTCGGGCAGCTCGGTGGCGACCCGGCCGCCCGCCCTGCGGAACGCGGCCAGGCCCGCCGGGTGCGCGCGGTCGGGGGTGAGCAGGACCGCGGTCACGGCCACGCCCCGGCGCCGGAGGAAGTACCCGGCCCACAGGGCGTCGCCGCCGTTGCCGCCCGCCCCGACGAGCAGGCCAACCCGCCTGCGCCCCGCCAGCAGCTCCAGGGCGACCACGGCCACGCCGAAGGCGGCGCGCCGCATCAGCGCGCCGTCCGGGGTCCTGGCCAGCAGCCGGTCCTCGGCCGCCTTGACGTGTTCGGTGTTCCAGAAACCGCGCATGGATCAAGCCTAGGGCGACCTACTCGACCGTGACGGACTTGGCGAGGTTGCGGGGCTTGTCGACGTCGTAGCCGCGGCTGCGGGCGATCTCGGCGGCCAGCACCTGGAGCGGCACCGTCGAGATGAGCGGCTGGAGCAGCGTCGGCACGGCCGGGATCTCGATGAGGTGGTCGGCGAACGGCCGGACCGTCTCGTCGCCCTCCTCGGCGATCACGATCGTGCGCGCGCCGCGGGCCTGGATCTCGCTGATGTTGGACACCATCTTCGAGTGCAGCACCGCGCGGCCCTTCGGCGACGGCATGACCACGACGACCGGCAGGCCCTCCTCGATCAGCGCGATCGGACCGTGCTTCAGCTCACCGGCCGCGAAGCCCTCGGCGTGCATGTACGCCAGTTCCTTGAGCTTGAGCGCGCCTTCGAGGGCCACCGGGTAGCCGACGTGGCGACCCAGGAACAGCACCGCCTTCGAGTCGGCCAGCTCGCGGCCGAGCGCGCGGACCTGCTCGGTCGTGCCGAGCACCTTGGCCACCGCGTCGGGCATGGCCTCCAGCTCGCGGAACTCGCGGGCGACCTCGTCCGGGTACTTGGTGCCGCGGGCCTGCGCCAGGGCCAGGCCGACCAGGTAGTTCGCCGCGATCTGGGCGAGGAACGCCTTGGTGGACGCGACCCCGATCTCCGGGCCCGCGTGGGTGTAGAGCACCGCGTCGGACTCGCGCGGGATCTGGGCGCCGTTGGTGTTGCACACGGCCAGCACGCGGGCCTTCTGCTCGCGGGCGTGCCGCACGGCCTCCAGGGTGTCCGCCGTCTCACCGGACTGCGAGACGGCGACGACGAGCGTGTCGCGGTCGAGCACCGGGTCGCGGTAGCGGAACTCGCTGGCCAGCTCGACCTCCACGGGGAGGCGGGTCCAGTGCTCGATGGCGTACTTCGCGACCAGGCCGGAGTGGTAGGCCGAGCCGCAGGCCACGACGAACACCTTGTCGACGTCGCGCAGGTCCTGGTCGGACAGGCGCTGCTCGTCCAGGACGATCCGGCCGCCGTCGAAGTGCCCGCGCAGCGTGTTCGCGAGGGCTTCCGGCTGCTCCTCGATCTCCTTGAGCATGAAGTAGTCGTGGCCGCCCTTCTCGGCGGCCGACAGGTCCCAGTCCACGGTGAACGGCTTCGCGGTGGCGGGCTCGCCGTGGAAGTCGGTGACCTCGTAGCCGCCCGCGGTGATCACGACGACCTGGTCCTGGCCCAGTTCGACGGCCTGGCGGGTGTGCTCGATGAACGCCGACACGTCCGAGGCGACGAAGTGCTCGCCGTCGCCGACGCCGACCACGAGCGGCGAGGAGCGGCGGGCCGCGACGACCTGGTCCGGCACGTCGGCGTGCGTCACGACCAGCGTGAACGCGCCCTCCAGGCGGCGGACCACGGAGCGGACGCTCTCGGTCAGGTCACCCGCGGTCTCGCCCTCGGCGTACGCCCGCGCGACGAGGTGCGCGGCGGTCTCGGAGTCGGTGTCGCTGGTCATCTCGACGCCTGCCGACTCCAGCTCGGTCCGCAGCGCGATGAAGTTCTCGATGATGCCGTTGTGGACGACCGCGACCCGCCCGGTCGAGTCCCGGTGCGGGTGCGAGTTCCGGTCGACGGGCGCGCCGTGCGTCGCCCACCGGGTGTGGCCCATGCCCGCCGTCCCGCCGAAGGACCCGCGCCCGACCTCGTCGAGCCGAGCCTCCAGGTTGGCCAGCCTGCCCGCCTTGCGTTCGACGGTCAGACCGCCCTCCCCGTCCAGGACTGCGACGCCCGCGGAGTCGTACCCCCGGTACTCCATCCGCCTCAGTCCGTCGAGCACGACGTCGAGCGCCGCCCGGTGACCCACGTATCCCACGATTCCGCACACCCGGACAGAGTAGCTAGACCACGGCCGTAACCCGAAAGTGTCACCGGTCGGGGTTTGCGCAGGTCACAGGTCAATTTGGTGTAGACCAATCCGGCCGTGTGGCGCGAGTCTCGGGAACGACCGCCATCCACTACGGTTCCAGGGGTGAGCGGCTACTCGGCGAAGCAGGCGTTGGACCAGCTCAGCAAGCCCGGAAAGCACGAGGTGCTGCGGGGCGAGCTGGCACTCGTCGGGCTGCCAGGGGCGGTGTTCACGCCCGCGTCCGGCCTCGGGCTGCCCGCCGTGGCGTTCGGCCACGGCTGGCTCCAACCCGTCGGCCGCTACGTCGGCCTGCTCCGCCACCTCGCGTCGTGGGGCATCGTCGCCGCCGCGCCGAACACCCAGCGCGGCCCTCTGCTGTCCGCGCGGCTGCACGCCGCGAACCTCCGCACGACCCTGGACATCTGCTCGGGCGTCCGGCTCGGCGACGGCGACATCAGCGTCGACCCGGCCAAGCTCGCCGTCGCGGGCCACTCGCTCGGCGGTGGCGCCGCCGTGCTGGCCGCCGCCGACGACGAGCGCGTCCGCGCGGTGATCACGTTGGCCGCCACCGAGACCCGACCGTCCGCCCTGGACGCCGCGCGCCGCGTCACCGTGCCGGGGCTGCACCTCGCCGCGGGCGAGGACCGCATCGCCCCGCCCGTCGGCCACTCCGAGGCCATCGCGGAGGCCTGGCTCGGGCCGGTGCAGGTGCGCACCCTGCCGAAGGTGGGCCACCTCGGGTTCGCCGAGGGCAGGCACTGGAGCGAGCTCATGCTGGACGGCAAGGGGGAACGCGCCGCGAACAAGCTCGCGAAGGCGTTCACCACCGCGTTCCTGCTGCGGACGCTGACCGGCGACAAGACCTACGACGCGCTGCTGGACAACGACGTCAAGGGCGCCGCCCTGACCTACCAGCGCGCCGCGCTGGCCCGCGCCCGGCACTGACCAGGTAGACCTGCGCGAAGCCGGGGGTGGTCGGTCGGACGACCCGCTACCGTCGAGCCCGTGATGCCAGGACAGCAACAACCCCCACCGGGCCACGGACCACCGCCGCGCGCCGGGAACATGGCCTTCGTCGTGATCGGCGCGGTCGCCGCGGCCGGAGTGGCGCTCCTGTGGGCCGTGCTCGGTCTGATCAGCGTGCTGCACGCCGACGAGGTCGACACCAACCCCCAGCTCGTCGACGTGCAGATGAAGGCCACCGGCGGCGACCCCGACACGCTGGCGCTGCTCAGCACCGCCGCCGAGTGGACCCAGTTCCTGCCCGTGCTGCTCTTCGGCTTCGCCGCCGTGCTGCTGGTGGCGCGCAAGGTGGCGGCCGTGCCGCTGATCTGGGCGGGTGCGCTCCTCGCCGTCGCGCCGCTGGTGCTGGAGATCGTCTACAAGAACTACTTCGGCTTCACCGGGGTCAGCGTGGACGGCTCCCAGCTGACCGCCGTCGTCCTCGGCGTCCTCGCCTCGCTCCTGACCGTGCTGCCGCCCGCGATGGGCGCGCTGCGGGGTGCGCCCCGCCCCGCCGGAGCGCCGGGGTACGGGCCGCCCGGCCCCCAGCAGCCCGGCTACGGACCGCCCCAGGGCTACGGGCAGCAGGGCCAGGGGGCGTGGGGTCCGCCGCAGGGACCGGGACAGCAGCAGGGACCGGGACAGCCGCCCACCGGTCACGGACCCCCGGCGCCCGGCTACGGTCCGCCTCCCGGACCTCCGCACCGCTGAGCACGGAGAAGGCCTCCCCGCCGCGGCGGGGAGGCCTTCTCGTCACGTGAGGTAGCTCGCGTTGCCGAAGTCGTCATCGTCGTCGGAGGCGGGACGCTGCGCGGGCCGCCGGGTCGGCGGCGGCAGCGGTGGCCGCACCGGGGCCTGGGCGACCGGTTCGGGGGCGGGCTGCTGCTCCCTGCCCCACCGGCTCGGGGCCGCGGGCGGCGCGCCCTGGAGGAACGAGCCCTCCGCCGTCTGGGACGCGGCGGCCAGCCTGGCGCGCTCCGCGGCGGCGAGCTGGTCGGCGAACTCGTCCGGCCCCTGCTCGTCGTCCTCGATGCCGAAGGCGAGTTCGCTCGGCTTCTTCTTGGCCGCGTTCTCCCGCTGGGCCTTCGCCATCTCGCGCAAGCGGTCGACGAGTCGCTTCGACTTGTCGACGAACTCCTTGTGGCTCTGGGCGGTGGCCTTGTCCGTCTCCTCGAACTTGCGGCTCGCCAGCTCCATCCGCGCCGAGTGCTCGGACCTGATCCCCTCGAACTTCCGCTTGACGCTCTCCAACGACTCGAACTCAGCCATCGGCCCTCACCCCGGTCATCGTGCGTTCTCCTCCCCGAGCGCGCCCTGCACGCGGCCGAGGGTGGCGTCGTCGTCGAACAGCGAACCGGTCGTGCGCCACTGGCTCGCACCCCGTTCCGTGTCGCCGCCGCCCTGCTGCTGGCCGCCACCGCCCATGGGTGCGCCGCCCATCATCCCGCCGCCCATCATGCCGCCGCCGGTCTGGCCGGGGTGCGCACCGTCCTGCATGGACGGCAGGGAGGCCGAACCGGGCTCGCCCGCCTGGGACGCCCTCGTGTCGGCGAGACCCGCCTCACCGGTCGGCGCGGGCGGACCCCACATGGGGTCGGCCGAGGCGCCGGGGATCTGCGGGCCGATCGCGGGGTCCGGCGTGGACGTCGGGGCCTGCGGACCGAGCACCGAGTCGGCGCGGTCGAAACCGCCACCGCCCAGGGCCGAGGCACCCGACGTGGACGTGGTGCCGTCCTGGGACGGCTCCCGGAACACCGGGTCGGCTCCCGGCTGGGCGAAGCCGGGCGCGGAGAACCCGGCGGGCTGCGCCGCCTGCGGTTCGGTGAAGCCCTGCTGCGCGAAACCCTGCTGGGCGAAGCCCTGGTCGCTGAAGCTGGGCTCGGTGAAGCCCTGCCCGGAGAAGCCCTGCGCGAGCCCCGGCTCCGTGAAGCCCTGCCCGCTGAAGCCCTGGTCACCGAGACCCGGCGCGAACCCCGGCTCGGTGAAGCCCTGCCCACCGAGGCCCGGCTCACCGGGAGCAGGCGCGAACCCCGGCTCCGTGAACCCCTGCCCGCCGAGGCCCTGGCCACCCGCGTCCGCGAACGCGGGCTCCGCGAAGCCCTGGCCACCGAGGTCCCGGCCGAACGCCGCGTCGGTGCCCCCGCCCTGGCCGCCGTCGGCGAACGCGGGCATGGTGCTGAAGCCCTGCTCGCCGTCGGTGAAGGCGGGCATCGCGCTGACGTCGGGCCTGCCCCCGTCGGCCGGTCCGCCACCCGCGAGGCCGCCGCCCTCGGGCTCGTCCTCGCCGAACTCGACGCCGTACTGCTGCGGCTCGCCCTCGCCGTCGTCGACGGTGAGGCTGATCTCACCGGTCAGCGGGTCGACCTCGGCGGTGATGGACAGGCCGTCCGCCTCGATCACGGCCTTGCCGTCGGCACCCGCCTCGATCGGGATCGCCCCACCGCCAGGAGCGGGTGCGCTGCCGGGCGTCAGGCCCGAGCCGGGCACGGGGCCCGCACCGGCCTGGCCCGTGCCGCCGCCCTGGCCCGAGAGGGCCTGCGCGAGGCCCGCGGCGCCGTTCTGGCCCATCAGGGCCTTGGCGGCGTCCGGGTTCTTGCTGAAGTCGAGGTCGTAGGTCTTCGGCGGCGCGTTCGGCGTGTCGACGGTCACCTTCACGTGCCCGCGGGCGTCCGGCTCGGTGACCTTGATCTCGTTGGCGCCACTGGTGATCGTGACGCTCTCCGGGTTCTTCTCCTCGCCCGGCTTGCCGCCCTCGCCCCCCGGGGTGTCCGGCTTGCCGTCACCGTTCGCGTCGTCCGGCTTCCCGTCACCGTTCGCGTCGTCCGGCTTCCCGTCGCCGTTGGCGTCGTCGGGCTTGCCGTCGCCGTCCTTGTCGAGCGGGTTCTCCGGCTTCGGCATCTCCGGGACGGCGGGCGTCGGCGGGGGCGACCCGGTGCCGCTGCCGCCGGTCCCGCTGCCGCCCGTGCCACTGCTTCCCGTGCCGGTGCTGCCGCTGCCCGTGCTGCCCGTGCCGGTGTTCCCGGTGTTGCCCGAGTTCCCGTTGTTGCCGTTGCCGTTCTCGCCCGGCTTCTCCGCCGGGGTCTCCTGCTTCGGCGGGTCGAACGGCTTGGTGTTGAACGCGTCGATCTGCTTGCCCAGCTCTTCCCAGGCCTTGTCGACGGAGTCCTTCGTGGTCGTGCAGATGGTGTCGAACACCTGCCACTTGCCGTCCACATCGGCCTTGAACGTGCTGCGGATCCACTTGTTCGCCTCGTCGCGGACGAGTCGCTTCCACTCGTCGCCGTCGCCGCAGCTGTCGTCGATCGTGTAGTTCACGAACCCGGCGACGCGGCGCAGCTTCGCCTCGTCCTCGGCGGTGCAGCCGTCCACGACCTCCTTGATCTGGTCGGGGCTCAGGCCCGCGATGTCGTTGACGTTGCGCACGCCTTCGAGGACCGTCCTGGCCTTGGCGTTCACCAGACCGGACACGGTGTGGCACGCGGCCCTGGTGACCTCGGAGATGTGGTCGATGGCGTCGGCGTGGGTGGCGGCCTTCTGCGACATGCCCGTCACGAACGCGCGGGAGGCGTCGGCGGCCTTGCCGTCCCAACCGGACCAGAGCTTGCTCATCGACTTCTCGGCGTCGCCCTGGCGGTCGCGGGAGTCCTGGGCGACCTGGCGCAGCTCGACGATGTCGATGTCGATCTTGTGGAAGTTGATGTCGCGCTGCTCGTCGTAGCGCTCGCGCATCTTGCCGACGTCGGTGTTGACCTTGCCGCCGTCGATGATCTTCTTCGCGTACTCGTAGACCGGCAGGA
Source organism: Umezawaea sp. (assembly GCF_057122925.1). Lineage (NCBI taxonomy): Bacteria > Bacillati > Actinomycetota > Actinomycetes > Pseudonocardiales > Pseudonocardiaceae > Umezawaea > Umezawaea sp. The sequence goes on from NZ_DBNGPQ010000081.1 coordinate 56,999, forward strand.
AGTTCTCGAAGTACTTGAGGCCCGGCGCGCCCGCGTCCAGCAGCTCGTTCGAGTTGGCGACACCGGCACCGCCGTCGGACGCGCGCTGGTTCGACGCGTCCAGCGCGTCCTGCCCGGCCTTCTTGTCCTTCTCGTGCTGGGCGTTGCGCGCGTCACCCGCGTCGGCGGCCTTCTTGCCCTTGTCGTAGGCGTTGTTCAGCCGGTCTTCCGAGCTGTCCGCCCACGGCATGGAGTCCTTGGTGGCCTGCCACTGCCCGTCGCCCCACGAGATGTCGTAGTCGTCGAGGTACTCCTCGAGCTCGTCGTTGTGGGTGCCGGTGATGTCGGTCTTGACGTCGTTCGCGTAGTAGGCCTCGAGGAGCGCCTTCTTGTCCTCGTAGGACACCGCGGGGTTGTCGACGACGGACTTGACGTCGTCCCAGGACGGGGTGGCCATCACTTGCCCCCGGTGTTGGCGAGGTTCTGCGCGTTCGCCGTGTCGGACCAGTCGTAGCCGTTGGCGGAGTTGCGGAGCTTGTCGGCGAGGCCCTTCAGGGCGGCGGAGTGGGCGGCGACGGCCTCGGCGACCTTGGGCAGCCCGGCGAGGTAGCGGGACCCGCCCGCCGTGTGCGCCCTGCCGAAGTCGCTGGGCCCGACCGCACTGGCCGTGACCTTCGCCTTGTACTCCTCGACGTCGGACGCCACACCCTGGATCGTGGTCGCCGACGACATCATCTCGCCCGCGTTGGCCTGAAAACCCGCCATGTGCTCCTGCCTCCCCTGAAGTCCCCGGTGAGACGCGGCCATGCCCCTCCGGGTTCCGCACAAGACTCCCAGGCCACCAGCCCGGGAGAGGCCGGTTGGACCAGTCGGTTGCCTTAGTAAACAGCCGCCACGCGCGGTGCGCAGCGGGTCACCACTGCTGGGGCGGCCGCTGCTGCTGTTGCTGCTGGGGCGGGAACTGGCCCGCGGGAGGAGGCGGGCCCTGCGGGAAGCCCTGGTTCGGCGGGTAGCCCTGGGTGGGGGGCGGGTAGCCCTGGTTCGGGGTGAACCCCTGCTTGGCCTTGGCCTTGGTGATGGCGAAGACGCCACCCCCACCCACGGCGAGACCGACGATGAAACCCAAGACCAGATTGACCATGCCCGCGCCCCCGACTCCGGATCAGTGGACCGAGGAAACCACACCGGCGAGCCTGCGCGCAGCGGACTCGGCGGCTTCGTGGCTGGTGGCCTCGACCATCACCCGGACGAGCTGCTCGGTGCCCGACGGGCGCAGCAGCACGCGGCCCGCGTCGCCCAGTTCGGCGGTCACCTCGGCGACGGCGTCGTTGACCGACGTGTCCTTCGCCACCACGGCCTTGTCCGACACCCGGACGTTGATCAGCACCTGCGGGAGCCTGCTCATCACGCCCGCCAGCTCGGCCAGCGACCTGCCGGTCTCCGCCATCCGCGCCATCAGGCGCAGCGCGGTCAGCAGGCCGTCGCCGGTGGTGGCGTGCGCCGGGAGCACGACGTGGCCGGACTGCTCGCCGCCGAGGGCGAAGCCACCGGCCCGCAGCTCCTCCAGCACGTACCGGTCGCCCACCCCGGTCGTGCGGAGCGCGATGCCCTGCTCCCGCATGGCGATGTGCAGCCCGAGGTTGCTCATCACCGTCGCCACCAGCGTGTTGTCGGTCAGCTCGCCCGCGTCGCGCATCGCGACGGCGATGACGGCCATGATCTGGTCGCCGTCGACCTCGTTGCCCTGGGCGTCCACGGCGAGGCAGCGGTCGGCGTCGCCGTCGTGGGCGATGCCCAGGTCGGCACCGTGTTCGAGGACCGCGGCGCGCACCACGTCGAGGTGCGTCGAACCGCAGTTGTCGTTGATGTTCAGACCGTCCGGAGTGGAGTTGATCTCCACGACCTCGGCCCCCGCGCGGCGGTAGGCGTCCGGCGCGGCGATCGAGGCGGCCCCGTTCGCGCAGTCCACGACGACCTTGATGCCTTCGAGGCGGTGCGGGGTGATCTTGAGCAGGTGCTCGACGTACTGGACCTCGGCGTCCTCGACGTCGCGGACCCGACCGATGGCGGCACCCGTGGGGCGGCCGTCGTGGGTGAGCATCTTCTGCTCGATCTCGTCCTCGACCGAGTCCGGGAGCTTGTGGCCGCCCGCGGCGAACAGCTTGATCCCGTTGTCCGGCATGGCGTTGTGCGACGCGGAGATCATCACGCCGACGTCCGCGCCGAGCGCGGCGACCAGGAACGCGACGGCGGGCGTCGGCAGCACGCCGACGCGGAGCACGTCCGCGCCCGCGGAGCTGAGGCCAGCGACGACCGCGGCCTCCAGCATCTCGCCGCTCGCCCGTGGATCACGACCGACCAGGGCCACCGGGCGGTGGCTCCGATCGTGCTCGGCGAGCACCCGCGCCGCGGCCGCGGCCACGGACAGTGCCAGTTCGGGGGTGAGGTCCGCATTGGCGAGACCGCGTACTCCGTCGGTGCCGAACAGGCGAGCCATGATCCGAGGGTCCTCCGTGATCAACCGCACAGCAAAAGGGGCCGGAAAGCACTGCGGGAGCAGCAGTTCGGTGAAGAACTGGCTGCTCCCGCAGGGTAAAGCTGGGTGAAGGCTCGATCAGCGCTTGCTGTACTGGGGCGCCTTGCGGGCCTTCTTCAGACCGTACTTCTTGCGCTCCTTGACCCGCGGGTCACGGGTGAGGAAGCCGGCCTTCTTGAGGACCGGGCGGTCCTCGATGTCGATCGCGATCAGCGCACGCGCGATGGCGAGGCGGAGCGCACCGGCCTGGCCGGTGGTGCCGCCGCCGCGCAGGGTGGCGAGCACGTCGAACGTCTCGGGCTTCTCCGTGGTGACCAGGGGCTCACGGATGAGCTGCTGGTGCACCTTGTTGGGGAAGTACTGCTCCAGGCTCTTGCCGTTGAGCGTGAACTTGCCGGTGCCGGGCACGAGCCGCACGCGGACGATGGCCTCCTTGCGCCGACCAACGGTCTGCGCGAGGTGGTGGGCACCGTTCAGCGAGTGCTTGACGACGGGCGCGGCGGCCTCGTCCTCGTCCTCGTCGACGTCGGTCTCGACAGCCTCGACCTCGGTGTCGACGGCGTCGACCTCGGTGGCGTCGTCGGCCTCAACGGCGTCGACGGCGTCGGTCTCGACGGCCTCGACTTCGTTCTCAGGGGTGGTCACAGTGACTTCCTCGGTGTGCTCGTCGCCGGTCACTGGGCGATCTTGGTGATCTCGAAGGGCTGCGGCTGCTGCGCTGCGTGGGGGTGCTCAGGGCCGCTGTAGACCTTCAGCTTGCTGCCGATCACGCTGCCGAGGCGGTTCTTGGGCAGCATGCCCTTGATGGCCTTCTCGACGAGCCGGTCAGCGCGGGTGTCAAGCACCTCACCGAACGACTGCTTGCGCAGACCGCCCGGGTGACCGCTGTGGCGGTAGACGAACTCCTGGTCCCGCTTGTTGCCGGTGAGGGCAACCTTGTCAGCATTGATGATGACGACGAAGTCGCCAGTGTCGACATGCGGGGCGTAAGTCGGCTTGTGCTTGCCGCGCAGCAGCGTCGCGGCCTGGGTGGCGAGCCGACCGAGCACCACGTCCTGGGCGTCGATCACATGCCAGGCGCGGGTCACCTCGCCGGCCTTCGGGCTGTACGTGCGCACGGATCTACCTCGTCGTCACTTGCGTCTGGTGGACATTGCGGCGGCTGCTCCAGGCCGGATTGCCCCTCGAGAACGAGCTGGGCAAGTGGACCAGAACACACGCGGCGCGCAATGTCGCACCGGATACCGCACAACAACGTAGGAAGATACCGGTTGGGTCGTGGCCGGGTCAAAACGGCCCCCGCCAACCGGCGGTCTGAACGTGCGCGGGCCCCGGAACCCATGGGTTCCGGGGCCCGCGAGGTCACGCTGGGTGACAGGTGTTCCTAGCCCCAGCGGGCCGTGTTCTGCTGCTCACCCTGCTGGAAGGCCTCGCCCGCGGCGCGGACGGCGGTGCCGATCTGCGCGAGCACCTGCTGGAGGTCCTCGGCCGCCTGGTTCCACTTGTTCTGCGACGCCTGGTACGCGCCACTGGTGGAACCCTCCCACTGGGCGATGACCGGGTCGATGCGCGACTTCAGGTTCTCGAGGGTGCTCTGGAGGGTGCTCGCCTGGTTCCCGATGTCACTGGCGAGTGCGTCCATGCTGCCGAAATCGATCTTGATGTCCACTGTTTTCCCCAAATTCTATTCTGAAGCGAGCTGAACCGAGCGAGAAGAAAGCGAGCCGGAAAGCAGCGTCAGCCGCCGAGGCGCGACGTGACCTGGCTGATCGCCTGCGCCTGGTCCTCCTGCGACTGGAGGTACGCGGTGGCCGTTCCGGTCACCTGCTCGGCGATCTCCTTCAGAGCCTGGTTCAGCTTGATGGCGTCCTCGTCGAACCGCTGGTTCAGCATGTCGAAGGCGTCCTTGGCCGCACCCTTCCAGGTGCCACCAATCGCGTCGATGATGCCGTTGAGGTTCTTCAGAATGCCGTCGATCTCTTCGCCAGTGCTGACGATGTCCCGACCCGCGGTCAGGAGTTCTTCGCTGCCAGTAGAGAAACCTGCCATTGGGAAAAGCCCCCTTGATAGATGGTGCCGGGCTGTACGTTCTCGGCTTGTACTGCCCCTACGACGGACACAGTGCCATGCCGGTTCCGTCCTGTCGCGACTTCGCCGGAAACAGTTGCTCTAGTGAACGGTCGCAGGGGGAACCCGCCGCGGTCAGTAGAGGATTTGCCCTTGCGAAAAGTCCTCGTCATCGTCACCTGAACGGGGAAGTTGCCCCCTCGGACCGGGTGCCGGACGGGGCCCCGGAGTGATCGGGGAAACATTTGCATTAGCGTTCGCGGTCTTTTCAGGAGCAAACAGCTCGGCCTCGTCCGGGAGCCGCTCGACCGGCAGCCCGCGCTCCTCGCGGAACCCGTTCGCGACCCGGCGCACGTCCGGGGACGTCGCCCGCTGGCCCGGTGCCGCCTGCTTCGCCTTCGCCTGATCAGCCAGTTCGCGGTTGCGGCCGCGAGCGGCTCCGTTGCGCACCCCGGCCTCGGACGCGGCCCGACGACCTCTCGTGACCGCCGCCGCGAGGTCCGCGCGGAACCTGGCAAACGCTTCCGAGGTCATGCCGAGCCCTCCTGCTGGGTCAACTGGTCACGTCCATCGTCCTGACCACCTGCTCGCACGCCGCGCGCACCCGTTCCTCGCCCGAGGGCGTGTACTGGCAGCCGACGCTGACCTGCGCGTCACCCTTCAGCACGATGTACCAGTCGATGGTCAGGCCCTGCGGCCGTTCCCGGTAGTAAACGACATCCTTGTCGGCGAAGCGGGTCGACGGGGTGAAATCGGCGAGGTTCTTGGCGCTGTCGTACTGGGTCCGCAGTTCACCGACGGCCCGGTCGCGGTCGGCCGAGGCGTCGTAGGTGAGTTTTTGCTCCTGAACGGCGATGACCTCCTTCGTGGAATCACCACCGACCGGGCGCAACTGCACCTTTCGCGCCGTGGAATCGCCACCGCTCTGCTCCCATTCCGCGGGGGCGGTGAAGCTGTAGTCGTACATCGCTATCTGCTTGCCTGCGGGTGCGCTCGACGAGGTGCTCGGATTCCCGGCATTCGGCGTACCACCGCTGTTGATCGCATATGCGACGGACGCGCCTATTGCCACGACGAGCAGAACGGCCGATCCGATGAACAGCGGAACGCGCGACCGGCGTTTTGCCGGAACCTTCACCACGGGGAACTGCGGTTGTTGGGGAAATCCCGGAGCAGGCGTCGGGGGAAACGCGCCCCGGTACGTCTCGGCCGCCCCGATCCGCCGGGTGATCTTGCGGGTGCTGTCCTCCGGCGGCGCGGGCGCCTGCTGCTTGGCCTGCTCCACGTGCACCGCCCGCAGCGCGCCGCGGGCGACCACGGTCTCCGGCTGGTCGATGCTCGTCGGCACCACGCCGGACTGCTCCATGACCAGCCTGGCCACCATCGGGATGCGGCTGGACCCGCCCACCAGGAAGATCCCGGCCAGCTGACGGGGGTTCAGGCCGGTGTTGCGCACGGCGCCGAGCACCAGCGCGACGGCCCGGTTGAGCGGCGCGCTGATCAGCCGTTCCAGGTCACCGCGCGTGACGTGAGCGTCGGGGAACGGCGGCGGCATGGGCACGTCGGTGTAGGCGTGGCGGGACAGCGTCTCCTTGGCGCCGCGCACGTCCTGCCGGAGCACCCGGCGGCGGCGCCGGTCGGCCAGCGCCTGGCCCTCCACGAGCTGCCGCCACCCGTCGCGGTCGGCGGGCGGCACCTGGGAGCCGAGGTGTTCGAGCAGCATCTGGTCGACGTCCGCGCCGCCGAAGCTCTGGTCGCCCTTGGTGGCCAGCACCCGGAACGCGCCGCCCTGGCGGCTGATGACCGTCGCGTCGACCGTGCCCGCCCCGAGGTCGAGCACGGCCAGCGTCGAGCCCTCGGCCATGGCGTGGCCCGCGGAGTGGAAGACCGCGGCGGCCACCGGCTCGGGCACCAGCCGCACCTCGCCCGCGAGCCCGTTCGCCGCCTGGAGCAGCACGCGGGTCCGCACCGCCCCCCAGTCGGCCGGGTGGGTGAGCACGAGCAGGTCGACCGGCATCCCGCCCGCCACCCGCCGCGCCTCGCCCACCGCGCGGGTCAGCACGGCCCGAACGACGTCGGACACCCGCAGCACGCTCGTGCCCAGCAGCAGTTCGCCGTCGTCGATCCGCCGCTTCGGGTTCGGCTCGTACCGAGACGGGTCCACGGCGGCCTGCCGCTCCGCCTCGTGCCCCACGAACAGCGTCCCGTCGGCGGCGGCGAACACGGCGGACGGCACCAGCGGCTGGCCGTCGAACACGACGACCTGCGGCTCCCGCCCGTGCACCGAGAGCGCGACGCAGGTGCTGGACGTGCCGAAGTCGACCGCGACGTGCAAGCTCATCCGAATCCCCTCATCCGGCAGGACAGCCGGGCGACACATGCATACCCGATGCGGCCGGACGACGTGGCACAACCCGGCCGTTCAGGGGGTGCCCGGCGCGGCGGACGACCTCGAACCCGACGAACACGGCACCTCCCCCGCGGAAACGCACGACCGCGGTGGCACCCGTCGTTCGGCCCCGGCGACCGGACGGTCCACGGCCTCCCCGACACCGCGGGGCCACCTCCGGGGGTCGCGAAAATCCAGCATATGCGCACCCCGCGGGGCGCGTGACCGCGGTGCGAGCGGCCTGGCGGGGACGGGGTCGCCCACCTCGGCGGCGATGCCACCGGCGGAAACGCCGGTCACCGGAAGCCGGGGTCCGACCGGTCGGCGAAGGCGGAGGGCCCGCGGCGTGCGCCGCGGGCCCTCCGACGTGCGCGGGACGGGCTACTCCGGGTCCACCCAGGCGAACTGGATGCGCTGCTGGCCGTTCTTGCGGGTGACCAGCGTGCCGCGGCCGGGGGGCTGGGGGGAGGCCTTGAGGTTGCCCACGAGGTTGCCCTCCTCCTTGGAGCCGCTACCGATCATGAACGGCGAGGCGATCTCCTTCAGCTTGCCGATGATCGGGTCGAACATGGCGCGCGAGGCGCCACCCATGCGGCGGACGACGACGATGTGGAGACCGACGTCCTTGGCCTGGGGGATGAACTCCGCGAGCGGCTGGAGCGGGTTCTGGCCGCCCTGGGGGGCCACGAGGTCGTAGTCGTCGACCACGACGAACAGCTCGGGGCCCTTCCACCACGACCGGTTGCGGAGCTGGTCCTGCGTGACGTCGGGGCCGGGGAGCCTGCCGACCATCGACCCGCGGACGTCCTTGACCAGGTCGACCAGCTGCGCCGACGAGACGGCGTAGCTGAGCAGGTGGTCGGTGTCGATGAAGCCGAGCATCGTGCGGCGGTAGTCGACCAGCAGGATCAGGGCCTCGGACGACGTGTACTGCGTCATGATGCCGCGCACGATCGCGCGGAGCATGCCGGTCTTGCCGGACTCGCCGTCGGCCAGCGACATGAAGTGCGGGTCGTTGTCGAAGTCGAGGTAGACCGGGGCCAGCTCGTCCTCGTCCACGCCGATCGGGACCATGTGGCCGCGGTTCGGCCTCACCTGGTCGGCCTGGGCGATGAGCTGCGGGTACGGCAGCAGGTCGGGCAGCAGGCGGACGGCAGGGGCGTGCGGGCCGCGCCAGGCCTGCGTGACCTTGCCGATCAGGTCCGCGATGCCCGCGGCGACGTTCGTCGGGTCCGACGAGGCGTCGATGCGGGGCAGCGCGGTGAGGAAGTGCAGCTTCTGCGGCGACAGGCCACGACCGGGCCTGCCGGGCGGGACGTTCACGGCGACCTTGCGGTCCACGTCGGACTCCGACGGGTCACCGAGCCGCAGCTCGAACCTGGTGCCGAGGAGGTCCTTCATGGCGGGCCGGATCTCGGCCCAGCGGTTGGCGGCGATGACGACGTGCACGCCGTAGGACAGGCCCTGCGCCGCGAGCTGCTGCACCAGCGGTTCGAGGGTCTCGAACTCCTGGCGGAAGTTCATCCAGCCGTCCACGACGAGGAACGCGTCGCCGAAGGCGTCGTCCTTGATCTCGCCGCGCCGCTTGCGGTTGCGGAACTCGACCATGGAGTCGATGCCCTGCGCGCGGAACCGCTGCTCGCGCTCGGAGATCAGACCGGACAGCTCGGCGACCATGCGGCGAGCCTTGTCCACGTCGAGCCTGCTGGCGAAGCCACCGACGTGCGGCATCCGCTCCAGCGCGGCGAGCGTGCCACCACCGAGGTCGAGGCAGTAGAACTGCACCTCCTGCGGGGTGTGCGTGAGCGCCATCGACGTGATGAACGTGCGCAGCATCATCGACTTGCCCGACTGCGGACCGCCGACGATCGCGCCGTGGCCCGCGGCACCGGAGAAGTCCGCCCACAGCAGGTCGCGGCGCTGTTCGAACGGCTTGTCCACGACGCCGATGGCGACCTGGAGCTTGCCGTTGGTGACGAAGCCGGGCGCGGTGAGCCCGCGGTCCTCGGTGGGCTGCAACGGGGGCAGCATCGTGTCCAGCGACGGCGGCTCGTTCAGCGGGGGCAGCCACACCTCGTGCGCGGGAGGACCCTGGCCGACGAGCTTGTTGACGATGACCTCGAGCTGGCTCGGCTCGTTGCTGTCCTCCTTCTTCTCCTCGACGACCGGCTGCACGGGCCGGATCGGCTCCTTGGGGATCTCGATGTAGTCCGGCACGAAGTAGCGGGGGCGCTTGTCACCGCTGACCGCGGAGGTCGGGCCCGCGGCCTGGAGACCGGCGGGCCGGTACGGGCCGGACACGTAGAGGGCCTTGAAGCGGACCAGCGGCGACCCCTGGATGCCCAGGTAGCCGGAGCCGGGGATGGGCGGCAGCTCGTACGCGTCGGGCACGCCGATCGCCGCGCGCGACTCCGCCGCGGAGAACGTCTTCAGACCGATCCGGTAGGACAGGAACGTGTCCAGGCCGCGCAGCTTGCCCTCTTCGAGGCGCTGCGAGGCGAGCAGCATGTGGATCTGGAGCGAGCGGCCGACCCGCCCGATCTGGAGGAAGATGTCGATGAAGTCCGGCTTCGCCGTCAGCATCTCGGAGAACTCGTCGATGCAGATGAACAGCGCGGGCAGCGGGTCGAGGTCGGCGCCGTTCTCACGGGCCTTCTCGTAGTCCCAGACGTTCTTGTAGTTGCCCTTCGCCAGCACCTCCTGGCGGCGGGACACCTCGCCCGCGATGGCGTCCTTCATGCGGTCGACCAGCGTCAGGTCGCCCGCGAGGTTGGTGATGGTCGCGGCGACGTGCGGCGCCTTGTCCAGGCCGAGGAAGGTCGCGCCACCCTTGAAGTCGACGAGGATCATGTTGAGCGAGGTCGACGAGTGCGTGGCCAGCATGCCCAGCACGAGCGTGCGCAGGAACTCCGACTTGCCGGACCCGGTCGCGCCGATGCACAGGCCGTGCGGACCCATGCCCTCCATCGCGGATTCCTTGATGTCCAGCTCGACCTGCTGCCCGAACTCGCCGATGCCGAACGGCACCCGGTAGCGGTCGCGCACCGGCCGGGGCCGCCACGCCTGCTGCACGTCGAACGTCATCGGGTCGCCGGGGATGTTGAGGAACTCCAGCAGCGGCGGGTTGTTGCTCATCGACAGCGGGTCCTCCTCGCTGCCACCGGTGTCGACGCCGCCGACCCGGTACGGCGAGAGGCGGCGGGCCAGCGCCTCGGCCTCGACCACGGACAGCCAGTCCGGGCGGCCGAACCACTCGACGCCGCTGGCGCTGCGGGCGCCGAGCTTGTCGTCCTCGATCACCAGGCGCAGGCCGCGGCGGGCGGTCAGGTTGCCCAGCGACTCCGACAGGTCGAGCAGCGTCACGCCGACGAGGCCCTCCTCGAGGAGGATCTGCTCCTCGCGGGTCACGTCGCCGTCGTCGATCACGATCACGACGTGCGGCTGGTCGGCGGGCGGCGGCGCGTTGCGGGTGAACCGCTGGCGGTCGCGGAGCTGCTCGTCCAGCATCTGCTCGACCTCGGCGAGCGAGCCCGCCATCATCCGCATCTGGCCGATGCCGTCGACGATCGTCGGGTGCTGCACGTGCGGCAGCCACTTCGCCCACTCCCACTGGGCCTTGGTGCGGCCGGTGGTGACGACGGCGATCAGCAGGTCGTCCGGGCAGTGGAACGTGGCGAGCTGGGCCAGCAGCGCGCGGGCCAGGCCGCGCTTGACCTCGGTGTCGCCGATCAGGCCGACCGCGGCGAACCCGCGCAGCGCGATGGAGATCGGCAGCTCGGGCACGAGCGAGTGGGCGCGCACGAAGCGGCGCAGCGCCAGCGTGGCGATCGGCTCCAGCTCCTCGACGGGGCCGGTCTGCGGCGGCACGAGCCGGGTGGCCAGCCGCTGCGAGCCGCGGCCCGCGCGCAGGTGGCAGAAGTCGGGGTCGTTCTGGCGGCGCTCCCACATGCGGCGGGTGGTGGCGAGGGACCACAGCATCTGCGGGTCGGGGTGGACCCACTCGCGCTCCGCGCGCTGCTCGTCGGCCGCCTCGCGGGCGCGGTCCCGCATCTGGCCGAGGTACCGCAGGTAGTCCTTGCGGTCCTCGTTCATCTCGGCCTTCTTCTGGCCCTTGCCGCTGCCCATGCCGCCGGCCATCATGCCGATGGTCGAGATCATCATCATGCCGGGCATGATCATGGCGGCGGGCGCCCTCGACCCGGTGCTGAACATCAGCGCCATCATCCCGAGCGACGACACGATCATGACGGCCGGCAGCGCCTTCATCATGATGTTGCCGGGGATGATCCTCGGCACCTCGGGCGGTGGTTCGAGGTGCACCTCACCGCCGGGCGGGCGTGGGGCAGCGAGGCGTGGCGTTCGCTTGAACTGCAGCGTGCTCACCGGACAGGCACCTCTTCAAGTCGTGTGTCGAACAACCCCTCGACGCGTTCCCGCTCCGCTCGACGGGGGCGCCACCAGCACGTGACCGACACTATGGCGCACCACTCGGGGAAGCCGAATCGGGTCGACGGAAAACCCGGTCGCGCGTGTTCCCCCGAACCGCCGGTGCGCACGTGACCGGTGCGGCCATACTAGGGTCGCTCGCCGGACCGGTGTGTCCGTTCGGCGCAACGAGCGAAACAGAAACTCAGGAGGTACTGGTGGCAACCGGTACGACGGTGTTCAGCCGGGTGACGGTGGTTGCGCCGCGAACGCGCATCGACGTCGCGCTGCCTGCCGACGTGGCGGTGGCCGACCTGCTGCCGATGCTGCTGGACATGGCCAAGGAGGCGACTCCGGACGGCGGTGTGCGGCACGGCGGCTGGTGCCTGGCGAGGTTGGGCGACAGCCCCCTCGACCCCGGCCGCACGCTGGCCTCGCTCGGCGTCGTCGACGGTGACCTGCTCCAACTGCGCAGGCGGAACGAGAACCCGCCGCCGCCGCTGTTCGACGACGTGGTGGACGCCATCGCGGAGTCCAACCCGGACAGCTTCCGGCCGTGGACGAAGGACACCGCCCGCCGCTACGGCCACATCGCGGGCGCGCTCGCGATGATCGCCGCCGCGGTGGCGCTGCTGATGGCGGGCAGCATGGCGGGCGGCAGCAGCCTCCCCGTCGCCATCACCGCCGGTGTCACGGCCATCGCGGCGCTCGCCGCGGGCGCGGTCGTGGCCCGCTCCTACAGCGCGGTCGACACGGGCGTGCTGATCGCCGCCGCGGGCGCGCTGCCGATGTCGTTCGTGTCCGGCCTCTACATCGTGCCGGGCGCGCTCGGCAGGCCGAACCTGCTGCTGGGCAGCGTGCTGGTGCTGATCTTCGCGTCGGCCGCGATCCTGCTCATCGGGCAGGGCATCACGGTGTTCGTGGCCGCCGCGACGGCCGCGGGCCTCGGGGCCATCGCCTTCCTCTTCGCGTCGCTGATCGCGCACCCGTCGCCGGGCATCGCCGCCGCGACCGCCGCGGTGTCGCTCGCGGCGCTGTCGGTGCTGCCCAGGATCACGATCCAGCTGGCGAAGCTGCCGCTGCCGGTCGTGCCGGGCAGCGCGGAGGACCTCAAGGAGGACACCGGCTTCCCGGAGTACGCCGTCATCGAGCGGCGCACGGCCACGGCGCACGAGTACATGACCGGCATGATCATCGGCAGCGGCGTGGTCACGGCCGTCGCCGCCGTGATCGCCGCCTCCGACGGCACGGTCTGGGGCCCGCTGCTCGCGGGCGTCGTGACCCTCGTGCTGCTGCTGCGCGGCCGGGCCTACGCCAACGGCGCCCAGGCCGTCGCCCTGCTCGCCAGCGGCATGGTCGCGGGCGCGGGCGTGCTGCTCGGCTGGATGATGGACGCCACCCCGACGACCCGGCTGCTGTACGTGTTCGGCGCGCTGGTCGTCGTCGCGGCGAGCGCGCTGGTGCTCGGCGTGATCTTCCCCAACCAGAAGTTCTCGCCGGTGCTCCGCCGCACGGTGGACGTGCTGGAGGGGATCCTCATCGCCTCCGTGCTGCCGCTCGCGCTCGCCGTGATGGACCTCTACATCGTGATGCGCCAACTCATCGCGCCCTGACCCGCGAGGACGCCGACACCATGCGTGTTTCCCGGACCGTCAAGAAGGCAGCCGCCGCCACGGCCGTCGCGTTGCTGCTCGCCACCGGGCCGCTCGCGCCCGGTCCAGCGGCGGTCGCGCAGACCGAACCGAACTCGGTGCCGCCACCGGTCGACAAGAGCCTGCTCGACCGGCCGACCGAGCCCAAGGCCGACGTGACCTACACGCGGACGAACAAGGCCTGCATCGCCTCCAACACCGGCAACCGCTCGGTCATCCCCAAGCCGCGCGCGCAGATGCTGCTGCGGCTGGAGGAGGCGCACGAGTTCGCCACCGGCAAGGGCGTGAAGATCGCGATCATCGACACCGGGGTCGAGGAGCACCCCCGGCTGAAGGGTCGCGTGGAGGCGGGCGGCGACTACGTCGTGACGGCGGAGAACGGCACGACCGACTGCGACGGCCACGGCACCGAGGTCGCCGGGGTCGCGGCGGCCAGCAAGGACCCGGACACCGGCTTCGTCGGCGCCGCTCCCGACGCGCAGGTCCTGGCGATCCGGCAGACCAGCGACCGGTACGAGTTCAAGGACCCGACCGGTGCCGACGTGCGGAAGTCCGCGGGCAAGGTGACGACGCTGGCGCAGGCGATCGTGCGGGCCGTCGACAAGGGCGCGAAGGTCATCAACATCTCGCTGACCTCGTGCGACTCCCCCAAGGCCCCGAGCGCGGGCGAGCGGAAGCTCCAGGCGGCCATCGACTGGGCCGTGAACCAGATGGACGTCGTCATCGTCACCGCCGCGGGCAACATCGGCACCGACGGGACGGGCTGCAAGGACCAGAACGACAACCAGAACCCGGACACCGTGAAGGTGATCGCGTCCCCGCCCTGGTACAGCGAGGACGTGCTGTCGGTGGCGTCGATCAACAAGGACGGCGAGTCCTCGGCGTTCAGCGTGTGGGGCCCGTGGGTGAGCATCGCCGCTCCCGGCGAGGACATCACCACCATCGACCCCAAGGGCACCGGCCTGACCAACGCGAACGCCGACGAGCAGGGGAAGCTCACGACGATCCAGGGCACCTCGTTCGCCTCGCCGTACGTGGCGGGCGTCGCGGCGCTGGTCCGCGAGAAGTTCCCGAACCTGACCGCGCGGCAGGTGATGGACCGCCTCACGTCCACCGCCCAGCACCCCGGCAACCCGACCGGCCGCGACCACAAGGTCGGCGCCGGGATGATCAACCCGATCGCCGCGCTGACGTCGGAGCTGCCCGCCGAGAAGGAGGGCGCGGTGGTCCCGCAGAGCGCACCGCTGATCACCGACCTCGGTCCGGGGCTGCACAAGGACAACACGCGGCTCGTGGTCGCGCTGTCCGGCACGGGGATCGGCGTCGGGCTGCTGCTGCTGACCCTGTTCGTGGTGCACACCACGGGCCGGAACCGGGCGCGGTCCGCGGTCCGCCGCGGCTGATCCCACCAGGACGGTGAAGGGGCGGTGCCCGGCGGTTCGACCCGCCGGGCACCGCCCCTTCCGACGTCCGGTCCCGCGCCGGTCCCAGGTGGACTGGTCCGTCCCCAGCACGGGCGGCGCGGTCTTCCTCGGCCTGCCGAGCACCGACACCCCCACCCGCAGCGGTCCCAGGTGGACTGGTCCGTCCCCAGCACGCGCGGCACGGTCCTCCTCGGCCTCCCGAGCACCGTCCGGTCCCGCAGCGGTCCCAGGTGGACTAGTCCGTGCCCAGCACGGGCGGCGCGGTCTTCTTCGGCTTGCCGAGCACGTCCTCCGCGGAACCGGCGAGCCGGACCTTGGACCTGTGCTCCTTGTCGCCGCCCTGCTGCCCGCCCGCGCCCATCGGGGCGCCGCCCATCATGGCGCCGCCCACCGGCTGGCCGCCGGAGGCCGCACCGCCCCCGCCTCCCGCGACGGCCGCGGCGGGCCGGGTGGCGCCGGAGTCCACGGGGCGGGGTTCCTGCACCGCCGTGTACCCGCCGGACTCCGTGGGGCCCTGCTGGGCCGCAGCGGGGGCGCTCCCCACGCCGCCGCCCACCGAACCACCGCCCACCGAGCCACCACCGACCGAACCGCCGCCCACGGAGCCACCACCGGTCGGCAGGGTGCCGCTCAGCGAACCGCCACCGGCCGCTGCGGGAGCGGGCGCCTCGGCTCCACCGCCGGACGGCGCGGGTGTCGTCCTCGGGGTGTCGACGGGCCTCGTCGGCTCGGCGAACGCCCAGTTCTCCTCCGGGTACCGGTGGTCCATCGTCGGCCCGGCGAACTCGGCGTCGGCACCGCTCAAGCCCTCGCACAGCCTGCCGAACGCCTCCAGGACGTCGCGGACCGACTCGTACATCTCCTTCGCCGGTTCACGCAGCTCGTCCAGGTGCCCGATGATCCGCGCGTCGCCGTCCAGCGGCAGCCCGGCCGCGCCGGACACCACGTCGGCGGTGTCCTGGAACACGTGGGACATGTCCTGCACGATCCCGCGGATGCCCTCGGCGGTCTCGTCGAGCGCGTCGCCCATCGCGGTCATCACGTCGGTCATGTCGTGACCGGCGAGCCCGACCTTCCGCATGTGCTCCACGAAGGAGTCCGCCGACGCGCCCTGCCACGCGGAATCCAAGCGCCCCAACGGTTTCAGCAGGTCCTTCGTCACGGCCTCCGCGGCCTTGCCCGCCGCGCGCCAGCGCTCGGCCTCGTCGTGGAGGTCGTTCCAGTCGCCGACGACGGGCGCGAAGTAGTCCTCGACCAGGTCCGCGACGCCGAGGCGGCGGCTGATCTGCGACAGGTAGTCGAGTTCGGCCCCGACCTCCGACTCGATCTGCCGTCCGTCCTTGCCTCGCATGTGCTTCCCCTACCGGCGGTCGGCCTTCTTGATCTGCTGCACGGCTTCGTCCTGGGCACCGCCGTAGTGGCCCGCGACCTCGTGGAGGCCCTTGCCCGCGGCCGCCAGCACCTCGCAGGCGCGGTCGAGCTGCTGCTGGAGCAGCCCGGCCGCCCGGCCGTAGGCCTCCGCGCTGCGCAGGGTCCTGCCGATCTCGCCGAAGCTCTGCGGGCGCAGCGGATCGGCCCGCAGCTCCGCACGGGCGTTCGCCAGCTCCTCGGCGGCGTCGTCGACGCGCTCGGCGTACAGCTCCAGCCACCGCGCGTCGACCGAGATGCCGCCCGAGCTCGGCGGAGCGCCTCCGCCGCTGCCCAGCCGTCGTACCACGTCACTCATCGCGTGCCTCCCCGGCGACCAGCGTGCACCACCCGCTCGGACGCCGCCGGGCTCGTCGCGGTTCCCGCCGGGTCAGCCGCCCTCGGTGTTCTGCTTGGTCGTGTCCTCCGGCAGCACGCCCTTCGGCGCGGGCACGGAGTCGTAGCTGCGGGCGGCGTCGTTGCGGTTGAGCTGAGGACCGTCCGGGAGCAGGCCGACGATGTTGGCGGGAGCGGGCATGAAGCCGTCCTTGCCGAGACCGAGTCCGCCGCTGGTGGTGGTGTCCGGGATGCCGTACTTCACCCCGCGACCGGTGATCAGCTGGATCGGGCCGCTGCCGAAGTTCTCGATGGACGTCGTGCTGCGCACCACACCCACCTTGCCCTCGGCCATGACGAACTGGCTGACGACCTCGCCGGTGGCGCCGACCTGGTTGATCCGCACCGGGACCAGGTTGCTGTTGCCCGGCAGCGTGGGGGCGAGGGTGACCTCGGTGTGCTCGGACTTGTTGTCCGCGGTCACGTTGTCCGCGCGCCAGCCGAGGCACATCACGACGTTGTCCTCGTTCAGGTCGACGACCTGCGGGATCTCGGTCGGGTAGTTCTCCAGGTTCAGGATCGAGACGACCTTGTTCACCTGGGAGAGGACGATCTCCTTCGGCTTGGAGTCACCGCCCCGGATGGCGAACCGGATCATGTCGGCCACGGCGACCGGGACCTCCTGCATGCCCTCCTTCAGGGCCACGTAGAAGACGTCCTTCTCGCCGGTGCGGTGCGCCGCGAGGATGTCGCCCACCACGACGCCGCCCTGGACGTACTCCACGGGCGTGCCCTGGTCGGGGATGTCGGGGGCCTTGAGGTCGCCGACCTGCGGGATGGCGTTGAGCACACCCGCGCTGATCGGGCGGGGCGTCTTGCCCTGGAGGTTCAGCGCGTTGACGAGCTTCACGTCCGAGAGGTCGACGGGGGCGCGCACCGTGCTGGTCGACGTGAGGCTGCTGTTGTCGGGCCGCTTGTAGACCAGGAACGCCTTCTTGCTGGTCTTGTCCGTCGTCACCAGCACCGCGCGGTTGCCGTCGAGCTTCTTGCCGCCGCCCGAGATCCCCGCGAGGACGGTGGTCGTGAACTTGGTGTTGGCCTCGGGGTCGTTCTGGGAGCGGTCGAGGGTCGTCTGGTCGCAGACCGACCACTCGGCGCCGATCCGCTGGTCCGTGCTGCCGGGCAGCATGTCCGGGGCGTCGACGATCCCGGTCAGCCTGCCCTTGGGGTACTTGGCGAGCGCCTTCTCGCTGACGATCTTGAGTTCGCCGCCCGCGACCGACGCCGGGGTCGCGGCGGCGTCCCCGCCGCCCTGCCCCATCTGCCCCTTGTCCGGGTTGGACTCACCGAGCAGGAGCAGTCGCGCCGACGCGAGGTTGAAGACCGGGATGAGCTGCTTCTGCGGCGCCTGGCGGACCACGTAGATCTGGCCGCTCTCCTTGCTCATGACGATCTGCGTCTGGTCGTCGAGCTTGGGGTCGGGCGAGAACAGGCCCCAGATCAGGAACCCGATCATGCCGACGGCGGCGAGGACCACGCCCACCAGCGTGGCGCGGGAGTGGTTCCGCATCGGGTCGTGGAGCATGACGGCGTCTCTGCGCACCAGGGCCGACTGCATCCGGCGCAGCACGAAGCGATATGCCTGGACCTGTGACTTGGTGGTGGGTGTTGATGCCATTCTCGGCTCGCTGCTCTCCCAGTCGCGGTACGGTTCGGCAGGATATCCCGATGGGGGTTGCTCCGTGGGCCGGTTGACAAGACCTGACCCGAACACCTCCCGAGGACATCTTCCTCGCAGTCCGAGGCGCACCGAACACCGAGGCGAAAGAGACCAGAACGGATGTCCGTGACCACTCCACATCCGGGCCCGCCCAATCCCGGCACGGCTCGCCCGTCGGGGCCGCCACCGCCGCAGCAGGGCAAGCCCGCTGGGCCTCCGGCCGCCGCCCGTCCCGCCGGTCGGGCACGGCGCCGCGCGACGGGCGCGAGCCTCGGCGCGCTGCCGGTCGCCAACCTGGTGGTGCTGGAGGTCGGCATCGCGATCGGTCTCGTGCTGCTGGCGATCGACCTCGGCCTGGTGTACGTCGCGGGCGGCATCGCCTTCGTCGCGCTGGTCCTCGCGTTCGCGCGCAGGCGCGGGCGCTGGCTGACCCAGTGGATCGGCCTGACGGCCCGCTACAAGTTCCGCTCGCACAGCCGCACCGCCAAGCGGGACACCCCGACGGAGATGAAACCCCCGTCGGAGGAGGAGACCTCGGTCATCGGCCCGGAGGACCCGCGCGTCGCGCTGCTGCGCCTGGCCGTGCCGGACCTGGTCGTCGCGCACGGCCAGGACCACGAGCGCAGGCCGCTGGGCCTCGCGTGGCACCAGGGCGCGTGGACGGCCGTGCTGCTGGTCGACCCGGCGCCCGGCCTGATCTCGCCGGTGGGCAGCGCGCCCAGCCTGCCGCTCGGCGCGCTCGCCCCGTGCCTCGAAGACCGCGGTGTGGTGCTCGACGCCATCTCGGTGATCTGGCACTGCTACCCCGGCAGCGCGGCGCTGCCGCCCGGTTCACCGGCGCTGGCGTCGTACCTGGAGGTGCTCGGCCCGCTGCCCGCCGTGGCCCGGCGCACCACGTGGATCGCGGTCCGCCTCGACCCCCGCCGCTGCGCCGCGGCGATCCGGGAGCGCGGCGGCGGCGTGGTCGGTGCGCACCGCGCGCTGATCGGTGCGCTGTCCCGCGTCCGCAACGCCCTGGAGTCGGCCGGTGTGACGATCCGCCCGCTCGACCCGGACGAGCTGATCCGCGCGGGCATCTCGGCCGCCGAGCTGTCGGCCGCCGCTGCGGGCACGAACCCCGTGACGCTGCGGGAGAAGTGGTCCGGCGTGACGGTGGGTGGCGTTGGTCACGCCAGCTACGCGATCACCGGCTGGCCCTCGAAGGGCATGCGGGACAACCTGAACTCGCTGACCGGTGTCCGCGCGCTGTCGTCGACGCTGTCCATGTCGATCTCGCCGAGCAGCGAGGACGGCCAGGTCGGGCTGCGCGGGCTGGTGCGCGTGAGCGCCAGGACGCCCACCGAGCTGGACAAGGCCGACGACCGCCTGAAGACGTTGAGCGACAAGCTGGACATCACCCTCACCCCGTTGCGCGGCCTCCAGGTCGCGGGCCTCGCGGCGACGCTCCCGCTGGGAGGCGTGGCATGAGCAGTTCACGGCTGTTGGACGCGCAGAGCCGCGGCAAGGGCATCGCGCCGGAGTTCCTGGTCTCGCCGGGGATGCTGGACGTGGTCAGCCCCAGCGGCGACCGCGGCGGCATGGTGCTCGGCTCCGGCATGAACGGCGAGCCGCTCACGATCTCCGTGCTGCGGTCGGCGCCGACCAGGATGGTCGTCGTCGGTGGCCTCTACCTGGCCCGCCAGGTGGCCCTGAGGGCGATGGCGACCGGCGCGTGGATCACCATCGCGACCGGCAGGCCCGCCGCGTGGCAGGCGGTCATGCGGGCCGCGGGCACCGGCCAGGACGGCAGGCCGTCACCGCTGGCGCAGTTGCGCAGGCTCAGCCCCGTCGAGCTGCCGAGGCCGTCGGAGGACGCGCCGCTGCTGGTCGTGCACGACGGCGGCCACGTGCCGCAGGAGCTGTTCCCGCCGCGGTCGCCGTGGCAGACGACCATGTACGTGCTCCCCTACCTGCACCCGCAGGCGACGAGCACCGCGTCCTCGGCGGACCTGGTGCTGGTCCAGCGGCTGCCGGTCGGCCAGGCGCAGCTGGCGAGCCAGATCTGGCGGCTGCCGCCGCAGATGGCGCACCAGCTGACGACGCTGAAGGACGACCAGGTGATCGCGCTGGGCCAGAACCTGTGGCGTCCGCTGCGCCTGGTGACCACGCCGGGCGAGACCCAGATCCTGGGAGCCGTGCGCCGAGGCGACTGACGTTCCCATTCTTCGGAAAGACTTGTGCCCCGGACCAATTAGGACCGGGGCACAATTTTATGTCCGTGTCGATCGACTTCGGGAACCAATTCGTTAACAGGCGCGGCAAATCTGTTGACAATTTGTCCGCAGTCATATCCCGCGAAATTCTTGCGCTGTGGGTAGCGAAAGAACTATCACATCCGTAGGGCACGGAGCGGATCGGGCAGGACACGCTGCGTGCACCCCTGCGATGAGGGAGAACCCAGATATGGGAGATGTTCGGGCATCTTGGGCCAGGAGGGTGGCCGTCGTCGGGCTGGCCACCGGCGCCGCGGTGGCGATCACCGCGGCGTTGACCGGAGCCACGGCCGGCGCGGCCCCGGAGGGCGAGATTCGCGGCTTCGGAGCCGCGAAGGCGTTGAAGGACAGCTACATCGTGGTCCTGAAGGACACCGGTTCCGCCGGTGTCAGCGCGACGACCGCGAGCCTGAGCGCGAAGTACGACGCGAAGGTCAAGCACACCTACCAGAGCGCGGTCCGCGGCTTCTCCGCGACGATGACCGAGGCGCAGGCCCGCAAGCTCGCCGCGGACCCGTCGGTCGCCTACGTGGAGCAGGACGCCGAGGTCAGCCTCTCGGAGACGCAGACGCCCACACCGTCGTGGGGCATCGACCGGATCGACCAGCACGCACTCCCGCTGGACAACTCCTACACCTACCCGAACAGCGGTGAAGGGGTCACGGCGTACATCATCGACACCGGCATCCGCTTCACCCACAGCGAGTTCGCCGGTGGTCGGGCCGTGTCCGGCCGGGACACCGTCGACAACGACGACGACTCCACCGACTGCGCGGGCCACGGCACGCACGTCGCGGGCACCGTCGGCGGCACGAAGTACGGCGTCGCGAAGGCCGCCAAGCTGGTGGGCGTCCGAGTCCTCAACTGCGCGGGCTCCGGCACGTTCGAGGGCGTCATCGCGGGCATCGACTGGGTCACCCAGCACCACATCGCCAACCCCGGCCCGGCGGTCGCGAACATGAGCCTCGGCGGCGGCGCCAACGACACCGTCGACCTGGCCGTCACGAACTCCATCGCCTCGGGCGTGACCTACGGCCTCGCCGCGGGCAACAGCTTCGGCGCGAACGCGTGCAACACCTCGCCCGCGCGCACGCCCAACGGCATCACGGTGGGCGCCACCGAGCGGACCGACGCCCGCGCGTCGTACTCCAACATCGGCACCTGCCTGGACATCTTCGGCCCCGGCACGGACATCACCTCGTCCTGGCTGACCGACGACAACGCCAGCAACACCATCAGCGGCACCTCGATGGCCACGCCCCACGTGGTCGGCGCCGCCGCGGTCTACCTGGCGAGCAACCCGGCGGCCACCCCCGCCGAGGTCCGCGACGCCCTGGTGGACGGCGCCACCCCCGACGTCGTCACCAACCCCGGCACCGGGTCGCCGAACAAGCTGCTGTTCCTGGTCGGCGGCACCACGGGCCCGCCGCCCACCGGCTGCACCGCGCAGACCAACGACACCGACGTCGCGATCCCGGACAAGGGCGCGGGCGTCACCAGCTCCATCTCCGTGTCGGGCTGCGTCGGCAAGGCCGCCGCGGGCACCAAGGTCGAGGTGCACGTCAAGCACACCTACCGCGGTGACGTGGAACTGGCGCTCATCACGCCCAGCGGCGCCGTGCGCACGCTGAAGGTGGCCAACGGCAGCGACAGCGCGGACGACGTCAACGCGACCTACACGGTCGACGTGTCCACGGACAACGCCAACGGCGAGTGGAAGCTCCAGGCGAAGGACGTGTACGCGCAGGACACCGGCCTGATCGACAGCTGGACGCTCGACATCTAGGCACTCCCCAGCAGGAGAAGGGCCCCGTCCACTCGGCGGGGCCCTTCTCGCTAACCTGGCGCCGGGGGGTCGGGGTGTCGACGTTCGACGAGGTCGCCAAGGTGTGCCAGGAGGTCATCGGGATGACCGCGGACCTCGGCTCGCGCCTGCGCGCGCTGGACGACCTGGCCGACGTCGCCCCCGTCCTGGAGAGCACCGTCGCCGGGGCCGTGCGCGACCACGTGGGCCTCACCCCGGCGGGTGAGCCCGTCTACCCCGTGCCGGTCGCGGCGGAGCCGTTCACGCTGCCGCGCCACCCGATGCCGGACCCGCTGCACACGCACATCTTCGAGGGCCACCGCCGCAGGCTCAGGCTGCTCGGCTACCACCACCACTCCGGCGGCCGGATCAACCTGCTGGGCCGGACCACCCCCGACCGCCGCCAGGTCTACGAGGCCCGCCTGGAGCACGTGCTGCCGGACGGCCGCACCGCCGCCAAGGTCAACAGCTCCTTCTTCCCGGACCACTGGTCGAGGCACGAGGTCGCCCACGCGATCCGCTGCGCCTTCCAGCACCGGAGACCGGTCGTGCGCGACGACGGCAGACCCACCCTGTCGCAGTGGGAGGGCCGCTACCGGGGAGTCCTGATCCGCGGTTTCGTGACCGCCGGGCACGATTCCCGGACAGCCGCGTTCGAGGACGTGAGCACCGCGTGGCCGGTGTACGCGCCGAGGGAGGTCCCGTGAAGGTCCGGTTCGCGCTCAAGGCCGACGGCACCGTCGCCATCTACCCGGACGACGACGCCGCGGCCCTCTACGACCTGCTCAAGGACCTGCCCCGCCGGTACCTCGTGGAGGCCGCAGACGCCGCTCGGGAGGCGCCCGACGACGGCGACGACCAGAGGTGGGGCGGTGACTGCACGACCGCCGTGGTGCGGCAGGAGGACGTGCTCGTCGTGAACGAGTACACCGACGAGGAAACCGTGCTGAGCCGCCAGGAGTTCGTCGAAGTCGTCGAGGCGTACCTCGGTGCGCTGGACTCGTGATTCGCGCGAAAAGGGGTCGCCCCCATTAGTTCTCCCCGTGGAAACAGGGGTTAACCCAGCACTCGCACATTCCTGGTAATGGCGGAGCGGGCGGCCAGGTCGGCGTCCGGCGGGTAGTCGACGCGCACGAGGGCGAGCCCGTGCGGGGGCGCGACGGTGACCTGGCTGGAGCGTTCGGTGGACGTCAGCAGCGACGCGGGCCAGGCAGGCGGTTTGCGGCCCTCCCCGACGGCCAGGAGCGCTCCCACGAGGCTGCGGACCATGGAGTGGCAGAACGCGTCGGCGGACACGAACGCGGTCAGCACGCCGTCCTCGGCCCGCGTCCAGTCGAGGCGCTGCAACTCGCGGATCGTGGTGGCGCCCTCGCGGCGGCGGCAGAAGGCGCAGAAGTCGCGCTCGCCCAGCAGGAGCGCGGAGGCCTCGGTGAGGGCGTCCAGGTCCAGCGGGCGGGGCCAGGAGAGGGTGTCCAGGCGGCGCAACGGGTGCGCTCCCGCCACGGCGTCCGTGACGCGGTACTCGTAGTGCCTGCGCATGGCGGAGAACCTGGCGTCGAACTCCGGCGGCACGATCCTGGTCCGGAAGACGCGGACGTCCGCGGGGAGTGCGCGGGACAGGCGCTTCGGCAGGCCGTCGACGTCCACGGTGGACGGCAGGTCGACGTGGGCGACCTGCCCGGTGGCGTGGACGCCCGCGTCGGTGCGGCCCGCGACGGTGAGCTTCACGTCCTCGCGCAGCACCATCGACAGGGTGTCCTCCAGGACGCCGCAGACCGTGCGGCGACCCGGTTGCCTCGCCCAGCCGGAGAAGTCCGTGCCGTCGTAGGCCAGGTCGAGGCGGACGCGAACGAGCCCGTCGTCCCCAGCGGGGACAACGGGCTCGTCGGCGATGAGCGGGTCCGTCAGGACTCGTCCTTCTTGTCCTCGGCCTTGGGAGCCTCGTCAGCACCCTCGGCGGGGGCCTCCGCGGCGTCCTTGGTCGCGGACTCGGGCGCGTCGGCGTCCTGGTCCTTGACCTCGGCGTCAGCGTCGTCGGCAACGACGGCGGGCTTCTCAGCCTTCTCGTCCTTGGCGAACTTGGTCTTCCGGGCCGCCTCGGCCTCGGTGGCGACCAGCTTCTGCTGCACCAGTTCGATGACGGCCATGGGGGCGTTGTCGCCCTTGCGCGCCAGCGTCTTCGTGATGCGGGTGTAGCCACCGTTGCGGTCCACGAAGAACGGGCCGATCTCCGCGAACAGCTTGTGGACGATGTCCTTGTCGCGGATGACCTTCAAGATCTCGCGACGGTTGTGCAGGTCACCGACCTTGGCCTTGCTGATCAGCTTCTCGGCGTACGGCCGCAGCCGCTTCGCCTTCGCCTCGGTGGTCGTGATCCGGCCGTGGGTGAACAGCGCGGTGGCCAGGTTGGCCAGCATGAGCCGCTCGTGGGCCGGCGACCCGCCGAGACGGGGTCCCTTAGTGGGGGTGGGCATCGCTTGCTCCTCGGATTACTTTCTGATCCTCTGCTCCGGCCCAGCCGTTGTCACGGCCTTCAGAGCTGCTCGGTCTCCGCGTAGTCCTGACCGTCGTCGTGGGTGTCCACGCCGCCGTCCGCCCAGCCTTCGGCCGGGTAGTCGGCCGCAGCGGCCGACGGGTCGAACCCAGGGGGGCTGTCCTTCAGCGCCAGGCCGAGACCGACGAGCTTCATCTTGACCTCGTCGATCGACTTGGCACCGAAGTTGCGAATGTCCAGCAAGTCCGCCTCGCTGCGCGAGACCAGCTCGCCCACCGTGTGGATGCCTTCGCGCTTGAGGCAGTTGTACGACCGCACGGTGAGGTCGAGGTCCTCGATCGGCATCGCGAACGCCGCGATGGTGTCCGCCTCGGCGGGCGAGGGGCCGATCTCGATGCCCTCGGCGTCGATGTTCAGCTCGCGAGCGAGACCGAACAGCTCGACCAGGGTCTTGCCCGCGGAGGCAACCGCGTCCCTCGGCGTGATGGAGGGCTTGGTCTCCACGTCGAGGATCAGCTTGTCGAAGTCGGTGCGCTGCTCGACACGGGTGGCCTCGACCTTGTAGGTCACCTTCATGACGGGCGAGTAGATCGAGTCAACCGGGATGCGGCCGATCTCGGCACCGGCCTGCTTGTTCTGGACGGCGGGGACGTAGCCGCGACCGCGCTCGACGACGAGCTCGATCTCCAGCTTGCCCTTGCCGTTCAGGGTGGCGATGTGCAGGTCGGGGTTGTGCACGGTGACACCGGCCGGGGGCACGATGTCGCCTGCGGTGACCGCACCGGGGCCCTGCTTGCGCAGGTACATCGTCACCGGCTCGTCCTCCTCGGAGGAGACGACGAGCTCCTTGAGGTTCAGGATGATGTCGGTGACGTCCTCCTTGACACCGGGCACGGTGGTGAACTCGTGCAGCACGCCGTCGATGCGGATGCTGGTCACGGCTGCGCCGGGGATCGAGGAGAGCAGGGTGCGGCGGATGGAGTTGCCGAGGGTGTAGCCGAAGCCCGGCTCGAGCGGCTCGATCACGAACCGAGAGCGGGTCTCGTTGACGGACTCCTCGCCGAGCGAGGGGCGCTGGGAAATAAGCACTGGGTTCTTCCTTCTCTCATCGACGCCCGCTATTTGACGCCGAAAGAAACGCCGGTCGCGGAGACCGGCAAACACGTGCGGCACACCATTCGCGCCGCCGTGGGACCCGACTCCGGCCGGTCACCTGGTGGTGACCGGCCGGAGGAGGATCACTTCGAGTAGAGCTCGACGATGAGCTGTTCGGTCACCGGCGTGTCGATCTGCGCCCGCTCCGGAACCTGGTGGACCAGGATGCGGAGGGTCGAGGGGACGACCTGGAGCCAACCGGGGATCGGGCGGTCACCGAAGGTGGCCTTGGCGACCTCGAAGGGCAGCGTCGGCAGCGACTTCGGCTTCACGTCGATGATGTCGAACTTCGACACCCGGAAGCTGGGGATGTTGACCTTCTGGCCGTTCACGATGAAGTGACCGTGAGCGACGAGCTGGCGGGCCATCCGACGGGTGCGGGCCAGACCGGCCCGGTACACCACGTTGTCCAGACGGGTCTCGAGGATCTGGAGCAGGTTCTCGCCGGTCTTGCCGGGGCGACGAACCGCTTCCTCGTAGTAGCGGCGGAACTGCTTCTCCAGCACGCCGTACGTGTAGCGAGCCTTCTGCTTCTCCTGGAGCTGAAGCAGGTACTCGGACTCCTTGATCCGACCGCGGCCGTGCTGGCCGGGCGGGTAAGGACGACGCTCGAACGCCTTGTCGCCGCCGACGAGGTCGACCTTGAGCCGGCGCGAGATGCGCGTTGCTGGTCCCGTGTAACGAGCCATGGTTTCTTACTCCTCCCCGTGCCTCAGACCCGGCGCCGCTTGGGCGGGCGGCAGCCGTTGTGGGGCTGCGGGGTCACGTCCTGGATGGTGCCGACCTCGAGGCCGGCGGCCTGCAGCGAACGGATCGCGGTCTCCCGGCCGGAGCCGGGACCCTTCACGAACACGTCCACCTTGCGCATGCCGTGCTCAGCGGCCTTGCGGGCAGCGCTCTCAGCAGCCATCTGCGCGGCGAACGGCGTGGACTTGCGAGAGCCCTTGAAGCCGACGTGTCCGGCAGACGCCCAGGCGATCACGTTCCCGGTCGGGTCGGTGATCGACACGATCGTGTTGTTGAACGTGCTCTTGATGTGAGCCTGGCCGTGCGAGATGTTCTTCTTTTCCTTGCGCCGGACTTTCTTGACCCCGGCGCCCGTGCGGGACTTGGGTGGCACTTCGGTGATCTCCTACCTAAGACGCGAGGTCTTACTTCTTTCCGGCCTTCTTCTTGCCGGCGACGGTCTTCTTCGGCCCCTTGCGGGTACGCGCGTTCGTCTTGGTGCGCTGCCCGCGGACGGGCAGGTTGCGACGGTGGCGCAAACCCTCGTAGCAGCCGATTTCCATCTTCCGGCGGATGTCGGCCTGAACCTCGCGGCGAAGGTCACCCTCAACCTTGAAGTTGGTTTCGACGTACTCGCGCAGCTTCGCGAGGTCGTCGTCACCCAGGTCCTTGACCCGGAGGTCAAAGCTGATCCCGGTAGCGGTCAGCAGCTCTTTCGAGCGCGTGCGACCAATACCGAAGATGTAGGTCAGCGCGATCTCCATCCGCTTTTCGCGGGGGAGGTCGACGCCAGCGAGTCGTGCCATACGGCGCTTGCTCCTAACAGGTGTCGCTCCAGGTCTGCTCCTCGTCCGGTTCCGGGACTGACTCGCTGTGCCGTTCCGCGTGCTTTCGCACGTGGTGTCCCGGCCCCGGCCTGGAGTCCGGGGGTGCGCCAGGCGCGTTCACGCCTGGCAGGTACGAGGAGGCTTAATCATGTGTCGCGTCATCCTGAGGACTGCGACGAAGTGCTAGGGGTTGATCAGCCCTGACGCTGCTTGTGACGCAGGTTCTCGCAGATCACCATGACTCGCCCGTGACGGCGGATCACCTTGCACTTGTCGCAGATCTTCTTGACGCTCGGCTGGACCTTCACGCCTGCGCTCTCCTGCTTTGCCGCGTGCCCGAGGCGGCTGCCCCGGACACCGTGGAGGTCACTTGTAGCGGTAGACGATGCGCCCTCGGGACAGGTCGTAGGGCGAGAGCTCCACGACAACCCGGTCCTCAGGAAGGATGCGGATGTAGTGCTGACGCATCTTGCCGCTGATGTGTGCCAGGACCTTGTGACCGTTCTCCAACTCGACTCGGAACATCGCGTTGGGGAGCGGCTCGACTACGCGGCCCTCGACCTCAATGGCCCCGTCCTTCTTGCCCATGTCCTCCGCGTTTCGTGACGGTGGTATTCCCGGATGTGGACACGCGCCTCCCCGACTCCGACGGGCCCTTGCGGAACCTCTGATCACCTGGATCTGGCCTCAGGCCAACCACCACAGGCATGACGGAACCGGCGCGACGTGTGCGCCACCTACCCATAGTACGCAGTTCAGCGCGGTTGCCCAAATCGGGTCATCCGCGCGGCGAGGACCAGCGCTCCCCAGGGGCCCGCGACCCAGATCCACCAGGGGTAGACCCACTCGAACTCGGTGACGCAGACCAGTCCCCAGACGACGAAGTTGATCATGCTGACGGCGAGCCAGGTGCGGACGAGGACGTTGCCCGCCTTGCCGGGAACCCCTGGCGCGGCGGGTCGCGGCAGGTAGGCGGGCTGGTAGGGCGGCGGGACGTACGCGGGCGCCGGGGACCGCTGGGCGGCGGCGCCGTCCGTCGGGAGGTCGGCCACGAGCGCGGCCAGCTCGGCATACGTTTGCGCGGCCCAGGCCAGTTGGGTCCGGTGGTCGAACTCGGCCAGGTCCAGACGCCCCTCGGCCTGCGCGCGCGTCAACCGCTCCACGACCGCCTCGCGATCGTTGTCCGCGGCTCTCATGGTCGGCGTGTCGTCGCTCACGTGCTCCATGGTGGGCTGGGCGGGGGCTCGGGTAAATAGGGCTAGCCCCCGTTACCCCTGGGCCGGGTGGAGGCTGGGGACCGGTGGTCGGGGCCGGGTTGCCGGTGCCGGCGGGTGCCGGGGCCGGCGGGTGCCGGGGCCGGTGGGTGCCGGGGCCGGTGGATGCCGGTGCTGGCGGTTGTCGGTGCCAGCGGGTGACGGTGCCGGCGGGTGCCAGCGGCAGCGGCTGTCGATGTCGGAGCAGTGGCTGCCGACGTGGTCGCCAGGTGACCTCGGCTCCCAGCGGGGTGTGGGCGATTTGACTCGGGGACCCCTAGATTTGACCCTTGATCGGGCAAAAAGGGCAGTCCCGAAAGCCTGCCCGATCACAAATTTTAAGGGTCAAATCCCCCGAGCAAAATCCCCCACGTTCAGGGCCACCACCCCACCTTCCAGCGCCGACCTGGAGAGCCACGGGCCAGGTGGCCTGGGGTTTTGTCACGTTGGCGCAGTGCGTGGTCGATTTGACTTGGGGTTTTTGGCCCTAAAATTTGTCGGCCGGCAGCTTTACCACCTGCCGTTTTGGGTCGACAAGGGTCAAAAGAGGGGCCCCAAGTCAAATCGACCACACCCCCGCACCAAGACCACCGCCTGACCGCCACCCAGCGGACTCAACGGACCCAGCGGACCGTTACCTCTACAGCCCGGATCACCTACGGGACCGCCACCCAGCCGACCGTCACCTACAACCCCGACCACCCACGGGACCGCCGCCCAGCCACCCCTCAGAACGCCCCCACACCCCCACAGCAACGACAAAGGGGCCCCACCGACAGGCGGGGCCCCCTCGTCAAACGAGCTGCGATCTCAGTCCTCTTCCAGCGCCGTGAGCACCCAGGGACCGTCCTCGGTGATCGCGATGCTGTGCTCCCAGTGGGCCGCGCGCGACTTGTCCGTCGTGACGACGGTCCACCCGTCGTCCAGCTCCGCCGTGTGCTCGGTGCCGAGCGTCAGCATCGGCTCGATGGCGATCGCCATACCGGGCTTCAGCCTCGGCCCCTTGCCAGGCTTGCCGTAGTTCGGCAGGAACGGCTCCATGTGCATCTTGGTGCCGATGCCGTGGCCGCCGTAGCCCTCCACGATGCCGTACTCGATGCCGTCCCGTTCGCCCGCCGCGATGGTCTCGGCCTCGATCGCGAACGAGATGTCGCTGAGCTTGCCGCCCGCGATGGCCGCCTCGATGCCCGCGAGCATCGACGTGCGGGTGGCCTCCGAGAGCAGCAGCTCCTGCTGGGTCACCTCGCCGATCGGCACGGTGAGCGCCGAGTCGCCGTGCCAGCCTTCGAGGATGGCGCCGCAGTCGATCGAGATGAGGTCGCCCTCCTTGAGGACCTGGGTGCGGCTGGGGATGCCGTGCACGACCTGCTCGTTGACGGAGGCGCAGATGCTGGCCGGGAACCCGTTGTAGCCCTTGAACGACGGGATGGCGCCCGCGTCGCGGATGCTCTGCTCGGCCAGCTCGTCGAGTTCGTGGGTGCTGACGCCCGCCTTGGCGTGCGAGGACACCAGGGCCAGCGTGCGGGCCACCACGAGGCCTGCGGCGCGCATGGCTTCCAGTTCGCCGCGGGACTTGATCTCGATCATGCGTTCACGGCCACCTGGTGCGAAGCGACGAAGGACATCGAGGACTCCACCGCTCACCGCTCGCCGCGCAGGGCACGCAGGGCGCGCTCGCTGATCTCGTGCACGTCGCCCACGGCGTCGATGCTCACCACGATGTCGTCGTAGTAGTCGAGCAGCGGCGCGGTCTCCGTGCGGTAGAGCTGCTGGCGGTGGCGGATGACGTCTTCCTTGTCGTCCGTGCGGCCGCGGGCGAGCAGGCGCTCGACCACGACGTTCTCGTCGACCTTGAACTCCAGGACGTTGTCGAGCTTGTTCCCGTCCCTGGCCAGGATCTCGCCGAGCACCCCGGCCTGTGCGACGTTGCGCGGGAAGCCGTCCAGCAGGAAGCCGTCGACGGCGTCCGGCTGGGCCAGGCGTTCGCGGACCATTTCGTTGGTCACGGCATCCGGGACCAGCTCGCCGGAGTCCAGGTACCTCTGGACTTCCCGGCCGAGCTCGGTCTGGTTGCTGATGTGCGCGCGGAAGAGGTCCCCGGTGGAGATGTGCGGCACGCCGAGCTTCTCGCTCAACACGGTGGCCTGGGTGCCCTTGCCCGCTCCAGGCGGGCCAACGAGAACGAGTCGCACTAGCGGAGGAACCCTTCGTAATTGCGCTGCATGAGCTGGCTCTCGATCTGCTTCACGGTGTCGAGGCCGACGCCCACCATGATCAGCACGGCCGTGCCGCCGAACGGGAAGTTCTGGTTCTGACCCTCACCGGTCAGCTCCAGGAACATGTTCGGGAGGATGGCCACGATGCCGAGGTAGAGCGAGCCGGGCAGCGTGATGCGGCCGAGAACGAAGCGCAGGTATTCGGCGGTGGGACGTCCGGGCCGGATGCCGGGGATGAACCCGCCGAACTTCTTCATCTCGTCGGCGCGCTCGTCCGGGTTGAACGTGATGCCGACGTAGAAGTACGTGAAGAAGACGATCAGCAGGAAGTACAGCGCGATGTGCACCGGGCTGGACTGGCTCACCAGGTGCGTCGCCACGAAGGTGGCCCACCAGCTCGGCGTGGCGCCGGGGTCGGTGGAGGCCGTCAGCCGCGCGATCAGGTCGGGCAGGTAGAGCAGCGAGGACGCGAAGATGACCGGGATGACGCCCGCCTGGTTCACCTTCAGCGGCAGGTAGGTCGAGGTGCCGCCGTACATGCGGCGACCGATCATGCGCTTCGCGTACTGGACCGGGATGCGGCGCTGGGCCTGCTCCACGTAGATGACGCTGGCGATGATGATCAGACCGGCGACGAGGACCAGGAAGAACGTCAGGCCGCCCTTGGCCAGGATGTTCGAGCCCTCGGCCGGGATGCGGGCGGCGATGCCGGTGAAGATCAGCAACGACATGCCGTTGCCGATGCCCTTCTCCGTGATGATCTCGCCGAGCCACATGATGACGCTGGTGCCCGCGGTCATCGTGATGACCAGGACGACGAGCGTGAAGATGGTGTCGTTCGGGACGACCGGCTCGGCGCAGTTCGGGAACAGCTGCCTGCGCACGGCCAGCGCGACGATGCCGGTGGACTGGAGGACCGCGAGCGCGATCGTCAGGTACCGGGTGTACTGCGTGAGCTTGCCCTGGCCCGCCTGGCCTTCCTTCTTCAGCTGCTCGAACCGCGGGATGACCACGGTGAGCAACTGGATGATGATGCTGGCGGTGATGTAGGGCATGATGCCCAACGCGAAGATCGACAAGTTGAGCAGTGCGCCACCGCTGAACAGGTTGATCAGCGAGTAGATCCCCTGCTGGTCGATCTGTTCAGCGCAGAGCTTGACGTTCTTGAAGGACACGCCCGGCGCGGGCAGGGTCGCGCCCAACCGGTACACCACGATGATCCCCAGTGTGAAGAGGATCTTTTTCCGTAGGTCCGGCGTCGCGAGAGCCGAGCGGAATGCGCCGAGCACGCGAACCTCCTGAGCGTTGTCGGCCCAGGGCCGACATCGAGCGGTACCGGCCGTCCGCCGGCACTGACTTACCGCCGGGCGAATTGCCGACGGTTTTCGACCGGTCGCAGCAGGTAGCCGCCACCGACCCGGAGGACATCCGGGTTCAGCCCGCGACTTTAACAGTCATCGGGGGCAACTCCGCAGCCAGTCGTCATTCACACCTTGCAGGACGGTTGATCTTTGGGTCCCGATGGGCCTGATGGATCAACCGGTTGAGCTGATCACCCCGCCCCGCGGAGCACCCGGACCCGCCGGGCGCACCCGCTGGGGGGTCCGGGTAATTCCACTTCAGCACCACCGTAGACGGAGCCGGGTGCCTGTGGCCACGACCTCCGGTGACAGTTCGGGGACGACGGGCGCACGAGCCCGTCGAGCCCTGAGGGCTTCGCTACGGGCGGACAAAGCCCGTCCGCATGGTGGACACACGTTCGAGCGACAGCGCCGCCCTGAGGGCCGCGGAACCCCGGCGCACAAGGCAAAGGGCCCCCGGAGCCGGAGCTCCGAGGGCCCTTCAGGTGGAGCGGTTGTCAGAGCGCGGTGGTGGTGCCACCGGCGCCGGCGATCTTCTCGACGGCGCTGCCCGAGAACTTGTGCGCGGTGACGTCGAGCTTGACGCCCGAGATGTCACCGTCGCCGAGCACCTTCACGAGCTGGCCCTTGCGGACCGCGCCCGCGTCGACGAGCTCGTCGACACCGATCGTGCCGCCCTCGGGGAAGAGGCGGGCCAGGTCGCCGACGTTCACGACCTGGTACTCCGTGCGGAACCGGTTCTTGAAGCCCTTGAGCTTCGGCAGCCGCATGTGCAGCGGCATCTGGCCACCCTCGAAGCGCGCCGGGGTGTTCTTGCGAGCACCCGTGCCCTTCGTACCGCGACCAGCGGTCTTGCCCTTGGAGCCCTCACCGCGGCCGACGCGGGTCTTGGCGGTGTGCGCACCGGGGGCAGGACGGAGGTGGTGGATCTTGATGGTCATGAGTTGACCTCCTCGACGACCACCAGGTGGCGCACGGCGTGGATCAGACCGCGGACCTGGGGGGTGTCATCGCGCACCACCGACTGGCGAATCTTGTGCAGCCCGAGGGTGCGGATCGACTCGCGGTGGTTGTGCTTGGTACCGATGGTGCTCTTCACCTGCGTGATCTTGAGCTGTGCCATTGAGGTCACACCCCCTGACCCGCGCGAGCGCGGAGCATGCCGGCGGGAGCGACGTCCTCGAGCGGCAGGCCGCGGCGGGCCGCGACCTCCTCGGGACGCTGCAGGCCCTTGAGGGCCGCAACGGTGGCGTGCACGATGTTGATGGCGTTGTCGCTGCCCAGCGACTTGCTCAGCACGTCGTGGACGCCCGCGCACTCCAGCACCGCGCGAACGGCGCCACCGGCGATGACGCCGGTACCGGCCGAGGCCGGACGCAGCAGCACGACGCCCGCGGCCTTCTCACCCTGGATGGGGTGCGGGATGGTGCCCGCGATGCGGGGGACGCGGAAGAAGTTCTTCTTCGCCTCCTCGACACCCTTGGCGATGGCCGCGGGAACTTCCTTGGCCTTGCCGTAGCCGACGCCCACCATGCCGTCGCCGTCGCCCACGACCACGAGGGCCGTGAAGCTGAAGCGGCGACCACCCTTGACCACCTTGGACACGCGGTTGATCGCAACCACGCGCTCGAGGTGCGGGGTCTTCTCCTGGGCCGCGCCGCCGCGGCCGCCGTCACGACGGTCGCGGCGCTCTCCGCGCTCGCCCCCGCCGCCTTCGCGACGCGTGCGTCCTGGCATCAGGCGTCCCTCTCAATTCCGGTGATGTGCATTGTCAGAACTCCAGCCCCGCCTCGCGGGCCGCGTCCGCCAGAGCGGCGATGCGGCCGTGGTACGCGTTGCCACCGCGGTCGAAGACGACCGCCGTGATCCCGGCGTCCTTGGCGCGAGCCGCGGCCAGCTGACCGACCTTGGCCGCACGGGCCTTCTTGTCGCCGTCCACCGCGCGCACGTCCGCCTCCAGGGAGGTGGCCGACACGATGGTGTGGCCCTTCAGGTCGTCCACGATCTGCACGGTGATGTGCTTCGAGGAACGGTGCACGACCAGGCGCGGACGCTCGGCGGTGCCGCTGACCTTCTTGCGCAGGCGGAAGTGACGACGGGCCTTGGCGATGCGACGCGTGGTCGAGATGTCCTTGCCCACCGGCTTGCGCTTCGTAGCAGTCGACTCGCTCATGTCACTTACCCGTCTTTCCGACCTTGCGGCGGATCTTCTCGCCCGAGTACCGCACACCCTTGCCCTTGTACGGGTCGGGCTTGCGCAGCTTGCGGATGTTGGCGGAAACCTCGCCCACCAGCTGCTTGTCGATACCCTTGACGGAGAAACGCGTGGGGTTCTCGACGACGAAGGTGATGCCCTCGGGGGCCTCGACCTTCACCGGGTGGCTGTAGCCGAGCGCGAACTCCAGGTCGGAACCCTTGAGCGCGACGCGGTAACCGACCCCGTGGATTTCCAGCTTCTTCTCGTACCCCTGGGTCACACCGATGACCATGTTGTGGACCAGGGTGCGGGAGAGGCCGTGCAGCGAACGGCTGCGCCGCTCGTCGTCCGGACGCTTCACCTCGAGGGTGCCGTCCTCGGCCTTCTCCAGCACGATCGGCTCGGCGATCGTGAGGCTCAAGGTGCCCTTCGGGCCCTTGATGCTCACGGCCTGGCCGTCGATGTTCACGTCGACCCCAGAGGGAACGGTGATCGGCAGCTTTCCAATGCGCGACATGCGGTCCCCCTCCCTTACCAGACGTAGGCGAGAACTTCTCCGCCTACACCCTGCTTGTTGGCCTGGCGGTCGGTCAGCAGACCACCAGAGGTCGAAATGATGGCAACGCCAAGGCCGCCGAGCACCTTGGGGAGGTTGGTCGACTTCGCGTACACGCGGAGACCGGGCTTGGACACCCGGCGGAGGCCCGCGATGCTGCGCTCCCGGTTCGGGCCGTACTTCAGCTCGACCACCAGGTTCTTCGCAACGTCACCCGCCTCGTCGCGGTAGCTCGAGATGTAGCCCTCGCGCTTGAGGATCTCGGCGATGTTCGCCTTGAGCTTCGAGTGCGGCATCACGACCTTGTCGTGGTATGCCGAGTTCGCATTGCGCAGACGAGTCAACATGTCTGCGATCGGATCGGTCATCGTCATGGTGACCTAGTCAACCTTTCTCACTGCGGTTCCCCAGCCCAGGGTCCGGGACGAAAATCGGTCGTGGGCAGGCCTACAGCGAAGTGGAAACGCTTCTTACCAGCTGGACTTGCTGACACCCGGCAGTTCGCCGCGGTGCGCCATCTCCCGGAGGCAGATCCGGCACAGGCCGAACTTGCGGAACACCGAGTGGGGACGCCCGCAGCGCTGGCAACGGGTGTAACCCCGCACCTTGAACTTGGGCTTGGCGGCAGCCTTGTTGATCAATGCCTTCTTGGCCATCGACTCAGTTCTCCTTGAACGGGAAGCCCAGGAGCTTCAGCAGCGCCCGACCTTCTTCGTCGGTGGTCGCGGTGGTGACGACCGTGATGTCCATGCCGCGCGGGCGGTCGATGGCGTCGGGGTCGATCTCGTGGAACATCGACTGCTCGTTGAGACCGAACGTGTAGTTCCCGTTGCCGTCGAACTGCTTGCCCGACAGGCCGCGGAAGTCACGGATACGCGGCAGCGCGATGGTCAGCAGCCGGTCCAGGAACTCCCACATGCGGTCGCCACGAAGCGTCGCGCGGGCGCCGATGGGCATGCCCTCGCGGAGCTTGAACTGCGCGATGGACTTGCGAGCGCGCCGAACCTCGGGACGCTGGCCGGTGATGATCGAGAGGTCGCGGACGGCACCCTCGATCAGCTTGCCGTCACGGGCGGCGTCGCCGACACCCATGTTGACGACAACCTTCACCACGCCGGGGATCTGCATGACGTTGGCGTACTCGAACTGCTTGTTCAGCTCGGCGGCGATTTCCTCGCGGTAGCGGGTCTTCAGCCGCGGAATGATCTTCTCAGCAGTAGTCATGATCAGATGTCCTTCCCGTTACGACGGGAAATGCGGACGCGCTTGCCCTCGTCGTTCGTCCGGTAGCCGATGCGGGACGGCTTGCCGTCCGCGTCGACGACCATCACGTTGGAGACGTGGATCAAGGCCTCCTGGGTCACGATGCCACCGGACTGCGCACCACGCTGGGTCTGCGAGATCCGGGTGTGCTTCTTGACCCTGGCCACGCCCTCGACCAGCACCTTGTTGGTGTCCGGGTGGGCCTGGATGACCTTGCCCTTGGCGCCCTTGTCCTTGCCGGCGATGACGACGACCGTGTCGCCCTTCTTGACCTTCATGGCTAGAGCACCTCCGGTGCCAGCGAGATGATCTTCATGAACTTCTTGTCGCGCAGCTCACGGCCGACCGGTCCGAAGATGCGGGTACCCCGCGGCTCGTTGTCCGGCTTGATGAGCACGGCGGCGTTCTCGTCGAACCGGATGTAGGAACCGTCGGGACGACGACGCTCCTTCACGGTCCGAACGATGACGGCCTTGACGACATCGCCCTTCTTCACGTTGGCACCGGGGATGGCCTGCTTCACCGTCGCGACGATGATGTCCCCGATACCCGCGTAGCGGCGGCCCGAGCCACCGAGAACACGGATGCAAAGGATTTCCTTCGCACCGGTGTTGTCGGCGACGCGCAGCCGCGACTCCTGCTGGATCACTTACAACTCCTGACCATTCCTGGCCTGCCAGATTTCCGACCTGACAGGCTCGGTCCAACGAACTACTACTTGGCCTTCTCGAGGATCTCGACGAGCCGCCAGCGCTTGGTGGCGGAGAGGGGACGCGTCTCCATGAGGCGAACGCGGTCACCCACACCGGCCGTGTTCTCCTCGTCGTGCACCTTCACCTTGGTGGTGGAGCGCAGGACCTTGGAGTACCGGCGGTGCTTCTTGCGGTCCTCGAGCGCGACCACAATCGTCTTGTCCATCTTGTCGCCGACGACGTAACCCTCGCGGACCTTGCGGTCGTTGCGGTCTTCGGTCGTGGCTTCGTTGCTTTCGGTCATGCCGCACCCTCACCAGTGGAGACCGCGTCGGGGGAAACCGAGAGACCGAGCTCCCGCTCCCTCATCACGGTGTAGATCCGGGCGATCTCGTGCCGGATCGTCCGCAGACGACGGTTGTTGTCAAGCTGCCCGGTGGCCATCTGGAAGCGGAGGTTGAACAGCTCCTCCTTCGCCTCCTTCAGGCGCAGCACGAGCTCCTCCTCGGTGAGCTCACGCAGCTCGGAAGCGGTGGTACCCGCTGCCATCAGAACTCACCACCCTCACGCGTAACGATGCGGCACTTCATCGGGAGCTTGTGGATCGCGCGGCGCAGTGCCTCGCGGGCCACGGCCTCGTTCGGGAAGCTCATCTCGAAGAGCACCCGACCCGGCTTGATGTTGGCCACCCACCACTCCGGAGAACCCTTACCGGAACCCATGCGGGTCTCGGCGGGCTTCTTCGTCAGCGGGCGGTCCGGGACGATGTTGATCCAGACCTTGCCACCACGACGGATGTGCCTGTTGATGGCAATACGCGCGGACTCGATCTGCCTGTTGGTCACGTAGGCCGGCTCCAGAGCCTGGATGCCGAACTCACCGAAGGTGACCCTCGTGCCGCCCTTGGCAGCACCCGACCGACCGGGGTGGTGCTGCTTGCGGTGCTTAACCCTCCGCGGGATGAGCACGACTCAGCCCTCCGTCTTCTCTTCAGCGGCCGGGGCTGCCGGCGTCTCGCTGGCCTGTGCGTCGGCCGCGGCGCGCCCAGCCTCGGTGCTCGTCGGCGTGGTGCCGCTGGCACCAGAACGACGGGCCCGGTTCGGGCGGGCATCGCGGTCGCGACGAGGCGCGCGGTCGGCCGACGGGGCGGCGTCACGCTCACGCTTGGCGTTCAGACCACCGACGACGTCACCCTTGTAGATCCACACCTTCACGCCGATACGGCCGAACGTGGTGCGGGCCTCGAAGAAGCCGTAGTCGATGTCCGCGCGCAGCGTGTGCAGCGGCACTCGGCCATCGCGGTAGTGCTCGGAACGGGACATCTCGGCACCGCCGAGACGACCGCCGCACTGCACGCGGATGCCCTTGACCTGCGGGGAGCGCATGGCCGACTGGATGGCCTTGCGCATCGCGCGCCGGAAGGCGACGCGGTTGGACAACTGCTCCGCCACACCCTGGGCAACGAGCTGCGCATCCGACTCGGGGTTCTTGACCTCGAGGATGTTCAGCTGCACCTGCTTCTTGGTGAGCTTCTCCAGCTCACCGCGGATGCGGTCGGCCTCGGCACCGCGACGACCGATGACGATGCCCGGCCGTGCGGTGAAGATGTCGACGCGAACGCGGTCACGGGTGCGCTCGATCTCCACCTTCGAGATGCCGGCACGCTCCATGCCACGGCCGAGCAGCTTGCGGATCTTGACATCCTCGGCCACGTACTCGGCGTACTGCTTATCGGCGTACCAGCGGGACTTCCAGTCAGTGGTGATCCCCAGCCGGAAGCCGTGCGGGTTGATCTTCTGACCCACTACCGGTTACTTCCCTTCGCGCTGGTCTTGCGAACCGCCTTGGGACGGGCTTCCGTCTTGGGACGGGACTCGACCTCGACGGTGATGTGACTCGTGCGCTTGCGGATCCGGTACGCGCGGCCCTGGGCCCGCGGACGGAAACGCTTCAGCGTCGGCCCCTCGTCCACGTAGACCTTCGACACCCAGAGGGTGGTCGGGTCCAGGGAGAGGTTGTTCTCGGCGTTGGCCACGGCGCTGGCGAGCACCTTCGCGACCGGCTCACTTGCCGCCTGAGGCGCGAACTGGAGCACGGCCAGGGCGTCGCTGGCGCTACGGCCCCTGATGAGCTCGATCACGCGACGCACCTTCATCGGCGTGTCGCGGACGTAGCGAGCCCGAGCCACGGCGCGCGGGTACTCCGGCGCACTGGCATCGTTGCGGGCGTTCATCGCTGCTTCCCCTTAGCTTCTTCCTAGTTCGTCGCCTAGCGGCGGCGCGACTTCCGGTCGTCCTTGATGTGGCCCTTGAAGGTGCGCGTCGGGGCGAACTCGCCCAGCTTGTGCCCAACCATGGCCTCGGTCACGAACACCGGGACGTGCTTCCGGCCGTCGTGCACCGCGAGGGTGTGCCCCAGCATGTCCGGAATGATCGTGGACCGGCGGGACCAGGTCTTGATGACGGTCTTCTTGCCCGACTCGTTGAGAACGTCCACCTTCTTGAGCAGGTGGTCGTCAACGAAGGGGCCCTTCTTAAGGCTGCGAGGCATCCTTCACTCCCTTCCTGCTCAGCGCTTCTTACCGGTGCGACGACGCCGGACGATGAGCTTGTCGCTTGGCTTGCGGCGGCGGGTACGGCCTTCGGGCTTACCAGCCGGGTTGACCGGGTGGCGACCACCGGAGGTCTTGCCCTCGCCACCACCGTGCGGGTGGTCGACCGGGTTCATGGCGACACCACGGACGGTGGGCTTGCGGCCCTTCCAGCGCATACGGCCGGCCTTGCCCCAGTTGATGTTGCTGTGCTCGGCGTTGCCGATGGCACCAACCGTGGCGCGGCAGCGGACGTCCACGTTGCGGATCTCGCCCGAGGGGAGACGCAGCTGGGCGTACGGGCCGTCCTTGGCGACAAGCTGGACGCTCACGCCTGCGGAACGGGCGATCTTCGCGCCGCCGCCGGGGCGGAGCTCGATCGCGTGGATGACCGTACCGACCGGGATGTTGCGCAGGGGGAGGTTGTTGCCCGGCTTGATGTCAGCCTTGGGCCCGTTCTCCACCATGTCGCCCTGGCGCAGCTTCTCGGGGGCGATGATGTAGCGCTTCTCGCCGTCCAAGTAGTGCAGCAGTGCGATGCGCGCCGTGCGGTTGGGGTCGTACTCGATGTGAGCGACCTTGGCCGGCACGCCGTCCTTGTCGGTGCGGCGGAAGTCGATCAAGCGGTAAGCCCGCTTGTGACCGCCACCCTTGTGCCTCGTGGTGATCTTGCCCGACGCGTTACGGCCACCTCGGCCGTGCAGCGGACGGACCAGCGACTTCTCCGGCGTCGACCGAGTGATCTCGGCGAAGTCGGAGACGCTCGCACCGCGACGACCGGGGGTCGTCGGCTTGTACTTGCGAATGCCCATCTCTACGCAGTCCTCGTCGTCATCAGGCGGCCGGGCCGCCGAAGATCTCGATCGGCTTGCTCTCGGCAGACAGCGTCACGATGGCGCGCTTGGTGTCCTTGCGCTTGCCATAGCCGGACCGGGTGCGCTTGCGCTTGCCCTGCCGGTTGAGCGTGTTGACGCTGACGACCTTGACGCCGAAGACCTTCTCAACGGCAATCTTGATCTGGGTCTTGTTCGAGCCGGGCGCCACCACGAAGGTGTACTTGTTCTCCTCGAGCAGCCCGTAGGACTTCTCGGAGATCACCGGCGCGAGCAGGATGTCCCTGTGGTCGGGGATCACTTCTCGGCCTCCTCGGACACCTCGGAGGAACGGGCGACGGCCTTCGCGGAGCGGCCACGGGCCGGTCCGGCGATGAACACGTCGTACGCGTCCTTGGTGAACACCACGTCGTCGTTGACCAGCACGTCGTAGGTGTTGAGCTGGTCGGGCGCGATCACGTGCACGCGGTCGAGGTTGCGCAGGCTGACCCACGAGACCTCGTCGGTGCGGTTCAGCACGACCAGAACGCGACGTGCTTCGGTCACCGTCTCCAGCAGCTTGCGGGCGGTCTTGGTGGAGGGGGTGTCCCCGTTCACCAGAGCGCTCACGATGTGCAGCTGGCCGGCGCGAGCCCGGTCGGAGAGGGCACCGCGCAGGGCGGCGGCCTTCATCTTCTTGGGCGTCCGCTGGGTGTAGTCGCGCGGCTGCGGGCCGTGCGAGATACCACCACCGGCGAACTGGGGCGAGCGGGTCGAGCCCTGACGGGCGCGGCCGGTGCCCTTCTGGCGGTACGGCTTCTTGCCGCCACCGGAGACCTCGCCGCGGGTCTTCGTGCTGTGCGTGCCCTGGCGAGCCGCGGCCCGCTGGGCCACGACGACCTGGTGCAGCAGCGAGATGTTCGCCTGCGCGTCGAAGATCGCGGCGGGCAGCTCGACGCTGCCGTCGGTCTTGCCGTCCGGCGTGTGCACCTCAACGGTGTTCGTCATCAGGCACCACCCTTCGCAGCGCTCTTGATGAACACCACACCGCCCTTGGGACCGGGAACAGCGCCCTTGATGAGCAGCAGCCCCGCCTCGGCGTCGATGCGGTGAACGGTCAGGTTCTGAGTGGTCACGCGCTCGTGGCCCATGCGGCCAGCCATGCGGACACCCTTGAACACGCGACCAGGAGTGGCACACCCGCCGATGGAACCCGGCGAGCGGTGCTTGCGCTGCGTGCCGTGGCTCGCGCCCAGGCCCTTGAAGCCGTGTCGCTTCATGACGCCCGCGGTGCCCTTGCCCTTGCTGGTGCCGATGATGTCGACAACAGCGCCGGCCTCGAACACCTCAGCGGTGAGCTCCTGGCCGACCTGGTACTCGGTCGCGTCCGTGGTGCGCAGCTCAGCCAAGTGGCGGCGTGGCGTCGCGCCAGCCTTGGCGAAGTGGCCCGTCACGGGCTTGTTGACCTTGCGCGGGTCGATAGCGCCAAAGGCCAGCTGCACAGCCGTGTAGCCGTCGATTTCTTGGGTTCGCACCTGGGTGACCACGTTCGGCTCGGCCTTGACGACGGTGACCGGAACGATCCGGTTGTTCTCGTCGAAGACCTGAGTCATGCCGAGCTTGGTGCCCAGGAGCCCCTTAACCTGCCTGTCAGACATGGGTCTCGTTACTCTCCGCCCCAAATGGGATCAACACTGCCGCGTCCACTTACTGAATGTTGACGTCGACGCTCGCCGGCAGGTCGATGCGCATGAGCGCGTCCACCGTCTTCGGCGTCGGGTCGAGGATGTCGATCAGACGCTTGTGCGTGCGCATCTCGAAGTGCTCGCGCGAGTCCTTGTACTTGTGCGGCGAGCGGATGACGCAGTAAACGTTCTTCTCAGTGGGCAGCGGCACAGGCCCGACGACCCGAGCGCCGGTGCGCGTCACGGTCTCGACGAT
Source organism: Umezawaea sp. (assembly GCF_057122925.1). Lineage (NCBI taxonomy): Bacteria > Bacillati > Actinomycetota > Actinomycetes > Pseudonocardiales > Pseudonocardiaceae > Umezawaea > Umezawaea sp. The sequence goes on from NZ_DBNGPQ010000081.1 coordinate 99,073, forward strand.
CTTGCGCGCGGACGCGTCGATCGCCTCGTGGTCGTAGGCCTTGAGCCGGATGCGGATCTTCTGTCCCGCCATAGTGGCTTGCCGTTCCTCTGCTTCTCGTACCGCTGCGGTGCGGTGCCTAATGGGGGTCACTGGGGACCCTTGGCGCGCTCCGCCCCTGTTCAAATGTCACGGTGCCCGGTCCACGCGGTCGGGCGTGTCGCGCCCGATGCATAAGCCGGTCCCACTGAGATAACTCCGTGGGATGGGTCTTGCCTGACCCGCAGCACCCTGATCAGCCAGCGGGGTTAACCGATGTCCAATGACTCAGGGCGCGGACCGCTCGTGACGGGGCGGCCGAATTCTGATGAACGCGGCCGCCCCGACGAGCAACCCGTTAAGGATGCCACACGGGGGTGTGACGGTCCAAATCGGGGTCTGGAATTAGACCAGGATCACTTACTTGATGATCTTGGTGACCGAGCCCGCACCCACGGTGCGCCCACCCTCGCGGATGGCGAAACGCAGGCCCTCGTCCATGGCGATGGGCTGGATCAGCTTCACCGTCATGCCCGTGGTGTCACCCGGCATGACCATCTCGGTGCCCTCGGGGAGGTCAACGACGCCGGTCACGTCCGTGGTGCGGAAGTAGAACTGCGGGCGGTAGTTGTTGAAGAACGGCGTGTGGCGGCCACCCTCGTCCTTCGAGAGGATGTAGACCTGCGCCTCGAACTCGGTGTGCGGGGTGGTGGTGCCCGGCTTCACGATCACCATGCCGCGCTCCACCTCCTCGCGCTTGATGCCGCGGAGCAGCAGCGCGGCGTTGTCGCCCGCGCGGCCCTCGTCGAGGAACTTCTTGAACATCTCGATCGAGGTGACCGTCGTCTTGCGCGAGGTCTCCTTGATTCCGACGATCTCGATCTCCTCGTTGACCTTGAGGATGCCCCGCTCGATGCGACCGGTCACCACGGTGCCGCGGCCGGTGATCGTGAAGACGTCCTCGACGGGCATGAGGAACGGACGGTCGACCTCGCGCTCCGGCTCCGGGATGGCCTCGTCGACCGCGTCCATGAGACCGATGAGCTTGTCGGCCCACTCGGCGTCGCCCTCGAGGGCCTTGAGCGCCGAGACGCGGACCACGGGGAGGTCGTCGCCGGGGAACTCGTACTCGGAGAGCAGCTCGCGGACCTCGAGCTCGACGAGCTCCAGGATCTCCTCGTCGTCCACCATGTCGGACTTGTTCAGCGCGACGACGATGTAGGGCACGCCGACCTGGCGGGCCAGGAGCACGTGCTCCTTGGTCTGCGGCATCGGGCCGTCGGTCGCGGCCACGACCAGGATGGCGCCGTCCATCTGCGCCGCACCCGTGATCATGTTCTTGATGTAGTCCGCGTGACCGGGGCAGTCGACGTGCGCGTAGTGGCGCTTCTCGGTCTGGTACTCGATGTGCGCGATCGAGATCGTGATGCCGCGCTGCTTCTCTTCCGGCGCCTTGTCGATCTGGTCGAACGCGAACGACTGGTTGAGTTCCGGGTACTTGTCGTGCAGCACCTTGGAGATAGCAGCAGTCAGCGTGGTCTTGCCATGGTCGATGTGACCGATGGTGCCGATGTTGACGTGCGGCTTCGTCCGCTCGAACTTCGCCTTCGCCACTGGATTGTCCTCCTGGACTTCGTATTGCTTGTCCGGCGGGCGGCTTCGCGCCCGCCGGACTACACGTCAGGGTCGATTGTGCGGACCCCAGGGAGAACCCCCGGAGAGCCCGCTAGAACTGCGGTGCTCCGGTTTGGGTTACTCGCCCGTCGCCTTCGCGATGATTTCCTTCGCCACGTTGGTCGGAACCTCGGCGTAGGAGTCGAACACCATCGAGTAGTTCGCGCGACCCTGGGTGCGAGACCGCAGGTCGCCGACATACCCGAACATTTCCGACAGCGGAACCAGTGCCTTCACGACACGGGCGCCACTGCGCTCCTCCATGGCCTGGATCTGGCCACGGCGGGAGTTGAGGTCACCGATGACGTCGCCCATGTAGTCCTCGGGCGTGGTCACCTCGACCGCCATGACCGGCTCGAGGAGCACGGGGTTGGCCTTCCGAGCGGCTTCCTTGAGCGCGATGGAGCCCGCGATCTTGAACGCCATCTCGGACGAGTCGACCTCGTGGTACGCACCGTCGAGCAGGGTCAGCTTGATGCCCACCAGCGGGTAACCCGCCAGCACGCCGTACTGCATGGCGTCCTGGGCGCCCGCGTCCACCGACGGGATGTACTCCCTGGGGATGCGGCCACCGGTGACCTTGTTGTCGAACTCGTAGAGGGCACCGTCGGTGCTCTCCAGAGGCGACAGGGTGATGAGGATCTTGGCGAACTGGCCGGAGCCACCGGTCTGCTTCTTGTGCGTGTAGGAGTACTTCTCCACGGTGCCGCGGATGGTCTCCCGGTACGCCACCTGAGGCTTACCGATGTTCGCTTCGACCTTGTAGTCCGACTTCATGCGGTTGACGAGCACCTCGAGGTGCAGCTCGCCCATGCCCGCGATGATGGTCTGACCCGTTTCCTCGTCCAGCTGGACCTGGAAGGTCGGGTCCTCCTCGGCCAGCTTCTGGATCGCCGTGCCCAGCTTCTCCTGGTCGGCCTTGGTCTTCGGTTCGATCGCGACCCGGATGACCGGGTCGGGGAACGTCATCGACTCCAGGACGATCGGGTTCTGCGAGTCCGACAAGGTCTCGCCGGTGGTGGTCTCCTTGAGACCGATCACCGCGTAGATGTGGCCCGCCTGGGCCTCATCCACGGGCTGCTCCTTGTTGGCGTGCATCTGGAAGAGCTTCCCGATGCGCTCCTTGCGGTCCTTGGTCGAGTTGATGACCTGGGTGCCCGCGGAGAGCTTGCCCGAGTAGACCCGGATGTAGGTCAGCTTGCCGAAGAACGGGTGCGCCGCGATCTTGAAGGCGAGAGCCGCGAAGGGCTCTTCCTTCGAGGGCTTGCGGGACGCCGGGGTGACGCCGTCCTGCAGGGTGCCCTCGACCGGCGGCACGTCGAGCGGCGACGGCAGGTAGTCGATGACCGCGTCGAGCATGGGCTGGACGCCCTTGTTCTTGAACGCGGAACCGCAGAGGACCGGGTACGCGGACCTGTTGGTCACGATCTTGCGGATACCGGTCTTGATCTGCTCCACCGACAGCTCTTCGCCACCGAGGTACAGCTCCATCAGGTCGTCGTCGGTCTCCGCGACGGCCTCGATCAGCTTCTCGCGGAACTCGGCGACCTTGTCGGCGAGGTCGGCCGGGATCTCCTCGACCGTGTAGTCCTCACCCTTCTCCACCTCGCCGCGCCACGTGAGGGCGCGCATCTCGACCAGGTCGACGACTCCGATGAAGTCGCTCTCCGAGCCGATGGGGAGCTGGATCGGCAGCGGCTTGGCGCCGAGCCGCTCCTGGATGGTGCGCACGGTGAAGTAGAAGTCGGCGCCCAGCTTGTCCATCTTGTTGACGAAGCAGATGCGGGGCACGTCGTACTTGGTCGCCTGCCGCCAGACCTGCTCGGACTGGGGCTCGACGCCTTCCTTGCCGTCGAACACGGCAACAGCGCCATCGAGAACGCGCAGCGAACGCTCGACCTCGACCGTGAAGTCCACGTGGCCCGGCGTGTCGATGATGTTGATCTGGTGGTCTTTCCAGAAGCAGGTCGTCGCGGCGGACGTGATCGTGATGCCGCGCTTCTGCTCCTCCTCCATCCAGTCCATCGTCGCAGCGCCGTCGTGCACTTCGCCGATCTTGTAGCTCTTCCCCGTGTAGAAGAGGATTCGCTCGGTCGTCGTGGTCTTGCCCGCGTCGATGTGCGCCATGATCCCGATGTTGCGGACCTTGGCCAGATCGGTGAGCACTTCCTGTGCCACGGGTGTCTTCCCCTGTCTTTGAGCAGCTGGTAGCAGCGCTCACCTAGGGCTGGGGGAGCCCGACCCGCGGATCGCGGGCCGGGCTGCGCATCACCAGCGGTAGTGAGCGAAGGCCTTGTTGGACTCGGCCATCTTGTGCGTGTCCTCGCGACGCTTGACGCTCGCGCCGAGGCCGTTGCTCGCGTCGAGCAGCTCGTTCATCAGACGCTCGACCATCGTCTTCTCACGGCGCTGCCGGGAGAAGGTGATGAGCCAGCGGAGCGCCAGCGTGGTGGAGCGCGACGGACGGACCTCGACCGGCACCTGGTAGGTCGCGCCACCAACACGGCGGCTGCGGACCTCGAGGGTCGGCTTGACGTTGTCCAGAGCGCGCTTCAGCGTGACGACCGGGTCGGTGCCGGTCTTCTCGCGAGCACCCTCGAGCGCTTCGTAGACGATCTTCTCGGCGACCGACCGCTTGCCGTCGACCAGCACCTTGTTGATGAGCTGGGTCACCAGCGGAGAGCTGTAGACCGGGTCGGAGATGAGCGGCCGCTTCGGGGCCGGTCCCTTGCGGGGCATTAGGACTTCTCCTTCTTCGCGCCGTAGCGGCTGCGAGCCTGCTTGCGGTTCTTCACGCCCTGGGTGTCCAGGGAACCGCGGATGATCTTGTAGCGAACACCCGGCAGGTCCTTCACACGACCGCCGCGCACGAGCACCATCGAGTGCTCCTGGAGGTTGTGGCCCTCACCAGGGATGTACGCGGTGACCTCGATGCCGCTGGTCAGCTTCACGCGAGCGACCTTGCGGAGCGCCGAGTTCGGCTTCTTCGGGGTCGTGGTGTAGACGCGGGTGCACACACCGCGCCGCTGCGGGCTCCCCTTGAGGGCCGCGGTCTTCTGCTTGGCGACCTTGTCAGTGCGGCCCTTGCGGACCAGCTGCTGGATCGTTGGCATACGCCGGCTGCTTCTTCCGTTGTTGCGTCTCGTCACACGTGCTGGCGAGCCCTGTTTACTTGATCCCTCTCTGCACCCGAGGTCGGGCGTGTCGCCCGGATCCCAAGGTCCGCGGGTAACACCGCAGGTGTTCCAGCGAGTGGAGGACACCGATGCTTCAGGCAAACCGGCGCCGCCACGCGAGGGCGTTGCCGGTGCATAGGCACACGGAGCGGCCCGACATGGGTCGGGCACGAGTACCAAAGATACCTCTCTTCGTCTACCGGGGTCAAAACGGGTACCACCTGGCCCCCGGTGTTCACCCGCTCGACGACGGCGGACCCGCCGGGGTTCCCCGGAAGCGCGGTGCGCCAAACCCGACCACTACCCGACCGCGGGGACCGCGACACGGCGGTTGGCGCGCGCGCCCGTCACCACCACCACGGCGAGCCCCGTGAGCAGCAGCACCAGCCCCGGCAGCGCTTCAGGACGCGGCACCTGGCCGAGCCACAGCCACGCGATCACGGCCGCGCCGGGAACCTCCAGCAGGATCAGCAGGCTGACGGTGCTCGCGGACACCTGGTGCAGCGCGTAGCTGAACATCGAGTGCCCGAGCAGCTGCGCACCCACCACGAGACCGAGGATCGCCAGCCAGGTGCTCGCGCTGAAGCCCACCAGCGGGACGCCGAACGCCAGGCAGCCCACCAGCAGCAGCGCGGCGCACACCGAGTAGCAGACGAGCGTGTACGTGGTCGTCGTGACCGACCCGCGCGCCCGCTCCCCGAACGCGGTGTAGACGGCCGCCGTCGCACCACCGGCCAACGCCAGCAGGTCACCGACCAGGGCGGGCCCGGCAACGGAGAAGTCCGCCCCGGTGGCGATGGCGACGCCCGCCACCGCGAGCACCGTGCCGAACCACGTGGCGGCGGGCACCCGACGCCCCTGCAGCCGAGCGATCACCGTCTGCCAGATCGGCTGGGTGGCCACCAGCGCGGTGGCCGTGGCGACGCTGGTGAGCTGGATGCTGGGCATCCAGGTGGCGAAGTGCGCGGCCAGCGCGACACCGGCGAGAACGCTGTACCCACCAGCACGCCGCCGCGCCAGCCCCCGCAACTCCTCCCCCCGCCGAACCAGCGTGAACGGCCCCAGCACCCCGACGGCGAGGCTGTTGCGCCAGAAGGCCATCGCCAAGGCCGGAGCGGCGGCGAACGCGATCAGCGGACCGGAGAACGACACGGCCACCAGCGCGACACCGATGGCGACAACGGTGAGCGGATCGACACGGGAGGGCACGGCCCATCTTCACCCGCGGGCGCCCCCACCCCCCGGTGAGCGTCACCACAGCAGACGAACCAGGGCGACCCACCACGAACAGCAAGGCCCCGCAGCGGAACGCGGCCGATTCGGCTTGGGCTCCCGAGCGTGGACGGTGATGATCGGGCAGGCTTTCGGGACCGCCCCTCCAGCCCGGTCGAAGGCTCAGAAGGAGGGGCTCCACGTCGCCTCGGCCTCACCACGCCGGCACCGGGAGCCGCGGTTCTCCGACCGGCCGGGATGATTCACTGAACAGGTGACCCCAGACCTGGTAGCCGGTATGGCCGCGCTGATCCCCGGCGACGACCCCCCGGTGGTACTGGCCGTGCGCGGCGAGGTGGTGGTCATCCGCGTCGGCGACACGGTCCTGAAGGCCCACGAACCGAACACCGACCCGGCGGAGCTGTCGGCCAGGCTCCGCCTGGCGGCCGACCCGCGCCTGCGCACCCTCGTCCTCCCACCCCTGACCGTCATCCCGGCCGAGGTCCGCGGACGCGCGGTGACGACGTGGCCCCTGGGCACCCCGGTCCCGGAACGCGACCCCGACACCGCTCCCCTCGAACAAGCCGCCACCCTCCTGGCCGACCTGCACCGCTTCGGCCCGACCGACTTCCCCGGCGTCCAACCCCCCTCCGGGGCACCGCACCGGATGGCCCGCACGATCGCGGAACTCCGCCAGGCCGACCTGGGCGGCCACGCCGACGGGGTGCTGCGAGCGTTCGACACCCTTCCGGGGGTCGACACCCCGACCCACCTCACCGTGTGCCACGGCGACTGGCACCTCGGGCAGATGGTGGAGGCGGACGGCTGGCGGTTGATCGACGTGGACGACCTCGGCATCGGGGACCCGGCCTGGGACCTGGCCCGCCCGGCCGCCCTGCACGCCGCCGGGGTCCTCGACCCGGAGACCTGGGGACGGTTCCTCGACGCGTACGTCGCCGCCGGTGGTGCCGCCGTCGACCCGCGCGACCCGTGGGCCGCACTGGAGGTCCCGGCCCGCGCGCTGGTCGTCCAGATGGCGGCCCGTGCCCTCCTGGCTGCTCAGCGCGACGAGAAGCCCCTGGACGAAGCACAGGAAGCACTCGTCGAGACGTGCGATCGGATCGTCGCGGCACATCCACACATGGCTCGCGGCTAATATCGGACGTATCGCCGAAGGGGCGTGTACGAGCAGGAGGCCCACACGATGCAGTGTCCGAAGTGTCACGCGAACATGCGCACCTACGACCGCATGGGGGTGCACATCGACCAGTGCGATGGCTGCCGCGGCGTGTTCCTCGACTACGGCGAGCTTGAGGCGATCACCCGTCTGGAGACCCAGATGGCGACTCCGCCGCCCGTCGCGCCGCCGCCGGCCGCCTACCCGCCGCCCGGCTACGCCCAGCCCGCTCCCGCGTGGGGCGCGCCGCAGGTGCACTACGGGCACCACGGCCACCGTCGGAAGCACGGTGGTCTGGCCGGTCTCTTCTACTCCTCCTGACCCACCCGCCGTGGCGGCTCCCGGTGGAGCGGGGGCCGCCACGCGGCGGTTGCGACTACCGAGAATATGACTGATACTTGGTAGTGACTGAGGGGAGGTCGTCATGTCCGTAGCGACCGAGGCAGCGCAGATCCGCGATCTGTTCGAGCAGATCGAGGAGATCGAAGAGGTGGCGTCGACCCTCTCCGAGGACGACGTGCGCAGGCACAAGCTCGTGGCCGTCGTGACGAGGGCGCTGCGGCAGGCGCCACCCGTCCGGCCCGTCGTGGCGGGTGAACTGCTCGACCTCACCGAGAAGACCGTGAAGGCGTGGGCGCGCGAAGGCGTGCTCGCCATCAGCAGCCGAGAGCCGCGGATGCTGCTCGACGCCGAACGCCTCCACGAGGTGCTGCACCTCGTCTCCGACCTGCGCCGCGCGGGCAAGAACCGCGGCCTGCTCGACGAGGTCCACCGCAGGCTCAGCGACCTGGCCCTGCTCGACCGCACCGACCTCGCCGCCAGCCTGGAGCAGATGCACCGGGGCGAAGGACGCGTGGTCCGCACCGGTTGATCCAGGTCGTCGAAACCCCGGTGGCCGGCTCCCAGGCGTCCGGCCTGCGCGGCCCGGCCCGTCAGGCCTACGACCGCTTCCTGGACGAACTCGCCCACAGCGGCTGCGCGGCGCTCGGCTACCGCGTCACCGGCCCCGACCCGCTCCCCCGCCTGTGCGTGAAGCACCTGCGCGGCGCGGACCGCGTGGTGGTGGCCTTCCCGTCCCCCGACACCGTGTGGGTGCTGCTCGTCGGCCCGCACGACGACGACCCCGGCCGCAACCTCTACGACGCCCTGTACGAACTGGCGGGCGTCCGCCCCCGCACCGGCGACAAGCGCACCAAGCCCCGCTGCTGCGACGACGACACCGGCGCCCCGCCGGTCGTGGACGCCGACCTGATCGACGACCTGGTGGCCCGCGCACGGGCCATCACGCGGGCGCGGCGGCGCTAGGTTCAACGGCATGACGACTCCGGTGATCGAGCCGTACGACGAGGGCTTCCTGGACGTGGGCGACGGGAACACCCTCTACTGGAAGGTCTACGGCAACCCCGACGGGAAACCGGCCGTGGTGCTGCACGGCGGGCCGGGGGCGGGCAGTCCGAAGGGCACGCAGCGCAGCTTCGACATGGCGGCGTACCGGGTGGTGCTGTTCGACCAGCGCGGTTGCGGGCGAAGCACCCCGCACGCGAGCGACCCGTCGACGGACCTGGGCGTCAACACCACCGACCACCTGCTGCGCGACATCGAAGCCCTGCGGGAGCACCTCGGGATCGAGCGGTGGCTGGTGTTCGGCGGCTCGTGGGGGTCGACGTTGGCACTGGCCTACGCGCAGCGGTTCCGGGAACGGGTCAGCGAGCTGGTGCTGGTCGCCGTCACCACGAGCACGCGCGCCGAGAACGACTGGCTCTACCGGGGCGTCGGGCGGTTCTTCCCCGAGGCGTGGGAACGGTTCCGGGCCGCGGCGGGCGATGACGACCTGTTCGCGGGCTACTCGCGGCAGCTGGCCGACCCCGACGCGGAGGTCAGGGAGCGGGCGGCGGCGGAGTGGCTGCTGTGGGAGGACACCGTGCTGTCGCTGGAGTCGCACGGCAAGCCGGACCAGTTCAGCGCGAAACCGTCGGCGGACGCGCTCGCGTTCGCCCGGATCTGCTCGCACTACTGGGGCCACGGGTCGTGGCTGGAGGAGGGCGTGCTCGTGCGCGACGTCGGCACGCTCGCGGACATCCCCGGCGTGCTGGTCCACGGGCTGCGGGACCTGAGCTGCCCGGTCGAGGCGGCTTGGCGGCTGCACCGGGCGTGGCCGGGATCGGAGCTGCACACGTTCGCCGACGCGGGCCACAAGGGCAGTCCGGAGTTGGGCGAGCGGATCAGGGCGGCGCTGGCGGCGTTCGCCGAACGGCGTTAGGCCGATCCCTCGGCGCGGTGGAGTTCGAACTCCTCCGGCGTGCGCACACCGCCGTCGACCACGGCCCGGTAGATCTCGAACCCGTTGACCGACTTCCCGTACTCGGGACGGCCGAGGTAGGCCTTCTTGATCTCGATGATCGCCGTCCGGATCTCCGGGCTGAGGCGCGCGGGCATCGACCTGATGTGCTGGAGGTCCGGCTGCCGCTCGGGCTCGTCCACGAACCAGATGTCGAGGTTCCAGTCGTCCCCCGCGGCGGACCGGCAGCCGACGCCGAGGTAGAAGCCGTCCGGGTAGTCGGCGTCGGTGTTCCAGTCACCGGTGTCGTTGCGGAACAGCACCCGTTCCACGCGGTGGTGGCGGGCCAGTTCGGCACCGATGCCCACCACGGCCTCGTGGACCGCCTTGCCCAGGTCCGGGCAGACGACGGTGATGTCGATGTCCCTCTTCACCAGCAGCCCCAGTGCGGAACCGCCCACCCGCACGGGCTCCCCCACCGCGGCCAACGACTGGTTCAACCCCAGCGCGTCGACGACGGCGTTCGACTCGGTCTGCAAGGCGTCCTGTTCCGCGAGCACGTCCATGCCCTGATTCTCACAGAACCGAAGATCGGCGGCAGAACGCGGGAAGGCCCCGCGGACCGGGGTCCACGGGGCCTTCCACACGAATCGACTAGCGGTAGTCGCGACCGAAGTCGTAGTCGTCCAGCGGCACCGCCGCGCCAGTGCCCGTGCCGAAGACGTCGGGGGTGTAGTACCCGTCGTCGTACGAGGGGATCGCGTAGGCCGCGGCCCGTGCTTCCTCGGTCGGCTGGACCTGGATGTTGCGGTACCTGTTGATGCCCGTACCAGCCGGGATCAACTTACCGATGATCACGTTCTCCTTCAGACCGATGAGCTTGTCCGAACGGCCGTTGATGGCCGCGTCGGTCAGGACTCGGGTGGTCTCCTGGAAGGAGGCCGCGGACAGCCACGAGTCCGTCGCGAGCGACGCCTTCGTGATGCCCATCAGCACCGGACGGCCTGCCGCGGGCTCGCCGCCCTCGGCGACGACCTTGCGGTTGCCCGCCTCGAAGTCGGCGCGCTCGACCAGGGAGCCGGGGAGGAACTCCGCGGCACCCGAGTCGATGATCGTGACCCGGCGGAGCATCTGCCGGACGATCACCTCGATGTGCTTGTCGTGGATCGCCACACCCTGCGCGCGGTACACCTTCTGCACCTCGTCCACGAGGTGGAGCTGGGCCTCGCGCGGACCCATGACACGAAGGACCTCGTGCGGGTCGGGCGTGCCCTCCAGCAGCTGCTGGCCGACGGTGACGTGGTCGCCGTCCGCGAGCGGGCCGGTGGGCGTGTTGGCGAGCCGCTGGCGCTTCGACAGCTTCTCGAAGACGATCTCCTCGGACCCGTCGTCCGGGATGAGGGTGATCTTCCAGAAGCGGTCGCCGTCCTCCAGGCGAACCCGGCCGTCGACGTCCGCGATGGGCGCCTTGCCCTTGGGCACACGAGCCTCGAACAGCTCCTGCACACGGGGCAGACCGGTCGTGATGTCGTCACCGGCGACACCACCCTGGTGGAACGTGCGCATCGTCAGCTGCGTGCCGGGCTCACCGATCGACTGCGCGGCGACGATGCCGACGGCCTCGCCGACGTCGACGAGCTGGCCCGTCGCCATCGAGCGGCCGTAGCAGCTCGCGCACACACCGACCGGGGTCTCGCAGGTCAGGACCGAGCGGACCTTCACCTTGAGGATGCCCGCCTCGACCAGCTTCGCCAGGGCGGGGTCGCCCAGGTCGTCGCCGCGGTTGAGGAGCAGGTTGCCGTTGTGGTCGTTCAGGTCGTCCGCGATGGTGCGGGCGTACACGCTCGTCTGCGCGAACTCGTGCATGACGACCTTGTCGCCGACCTTCTCACCGACCGGCAGGGTCACGCCGCGGGTGGTGCCGCAGTCGACCTCGCGGATGATGACGTCCTGCGACACGTCCACCAGACGACGGGTCAGGTAACCCGAGTCGGCGGTGCGCAGCGCGGTGTCGGCCAGACCCTTGCGGGCACCGTGCGTGGCGATGAAGTACTCCAGCACCGACAGGCCCTCGCGGAACGAGGCCTTGATCGGACGCGGGATGTACTCGCCCTTCGGGTTCGTCACCAGACCACGCATACCGGCCAGCGACCGGACCTGGGTCATGTTGCCCGCCGCGCCCGACTTCACGATCATGCGGATCGGGTTGTCGTCCGGGAAGTTGGCCTCCATGACCTCGGCGACCTCTTCAGTCGCCTTGGTCCACACCTTGACCAGCTCGTTGTTGCGCTCCACGTAGGAGAGCTGACCGCGCTGGTAGCGCTTCTCGACCGCTTCCGCGAGCTTCTCGTGCTCCTCGAGGATGCCCTGCTTGGCAGCGGGCACGAGGACGTCCGAGATGGCGACGGTGACGCCGGACCGGGTGGCCCAGTAGAAGCCGGCGTCCTTCAGCTTGTCCAGCGTCCGGGCGACGGTGACCATCGGGTACCGCTCGGCCAGGTCGTTGATGATCGTGGCCTGCCGCTTCTTCGGCATGACCTCGTTGATGAACGCGTAGTCCTGCGGCAGGACCTCGTTGAACAGGACGCGACCCAGGGTGGTCGTGGCCAGCCACGGCTGACCGGGCTCCCAGCCCTCGGGCGTCTCGTTCTTCGGCGGGTTCTTGTCCGTGACGCGGATCTTCACCATCGCCTGCAGGCCCAGGACCTTGCGGTCGAACGCCATCAGCGCCTCGGCCGGGGAGGAGTAGGCGTGGCCTTCGCCGAGGTCGCCCTCCTTGTGCCGGGTGAGGTGGTAGAGACCGGTCACCATGTCGAGTCGCGGCATCGCCAGGGGCTTGCCGGACGCGGGCGACAGGATGTTGTTCGACGACAGCATCAGCACGCGCGCCTCGGCCTGCGCCTCGGCGGACAGCGGCAGGTGGACCGCCATCTGGTCACCGTCGAAGTCGGCGTTGAACGCCTCGCACACGAGCGGGTGCAGCTGGATGGCCTTGCCCTCGACCAGCTGGGGCTCGAAGGCCTGGATGCCCAGGCGGTGCAGCGTGGGCGCGCGGTTCAGCAGCACGGGGTGCTCGGTGATGACCTCTTCCAGCACGTCCCACACGGCCGGGCGCGCACGCTCGACCATCCGCTTGGCGGACTTGATGTTCTGCGCGTGGTTGAGGTCGACCAGCCGCTTCATCACGAACGGCTTGAACAGCTCCAGCGCCATCTGCTTGGGCAGACCGCACTGGTGCAGCTTGAGCTGCGGGCCGACCACGATGACCGAACGGCCGGAGTAGTCGACGCGCTTGCCGAGCAGGTTCTGGCGGAACCGGCCCTGCTTGCCCTTCAGCAGGTCGGACAGCGACTTGAGCGGGCGGTTGCCCGGCCCGGTCACCGGGCGGCCGCGGCGGCCGTTGTCGAACAGCGCGTCGACGGCCTCCTGGAGCATCCGCTTCTCGTTGTTGACGATGATCTCGGGCGCGCCGAGGTCGATCAGCCTCTTGAGGCGGTTGTTCCGGTTGATCACGCGGCGGTACAGGTCGTTCAGGTCCGACGTGGCGAAGCGGCCACCGTCGAGCTGCACCATGGGGCGCAGGTCCGGCGGGATGACCGGGACGCAGTCGAGGACCATGCCCTGCGGGTTGTTGCGGGTCGCCTGGAAGGCGGCCACGACCTTGAGCCGCTTGAGCGCACGCAGCTTCTTCTGGCCCTTGCCGCTGCGGATGGTCTCGCGCAGCACGTCGGCCTCGGCGTCGACGTCGTAGTCGCCCAGCAGTCGCTGGATCGCCTCCGCGCCCATGGCACCGGTGAAGTAGTCGCCGTAGCGGTCGTACAGCTCGCGGTACAGCATCTCGTCCGCGATCAGCTGGGCGCGCTCGAGCTTGGTGAACGTGGACCAGATCTCGTCCAGCCGGTCCAGCTCGCGCTGGGCGCGGTCGCGGAGCTGGCGCATCTCACGTTCGCCGCCCTCCTTGACCTTGCGGCGGACGTCGGACTTGGCGCCCTCGGCCTCCAGCTCGGCGAGGTCGGCCTCGAGCTTCTGCGCGCGGCCTTCCACGTCGGCGTCGCGCTTGTTCTCGACGCGCTTGCGCTCGACCTGCATCTCGCTGTCCAACGTGGACAGGTCGTTGTGGCGCAGCTCGGTGTTGACGCCCACGATCACGTAGGCGGCGAAGTAGATGATCTTCTCGAGGTCCTTGGGAGCCAGGTCGAGCAGGTAGCCCAACCGGCTGGGGACGCCCTTGAAGTACCAGATGTGCGTGACCGGAGCGGCCAGTTCGATGTGGCCCATCCGCTCGCGGCGCACCTTGGCGCGAGTGACCTCGACGCCGCAGCGCTCGCAGATGATGCCCTTGAAGCGCACGCGCTTGTACTTGCCGCAGTAGCACTCCCAGTCCCTGGTGGGACCGAAGATCTTCTCGCAGAACAAGCCGTCCTTCTCGGGCTTGAGCGTGCGGTAGTTGATGGTCTCGGGCTTCTTGACCTCGCCGAACGACCACTGGCGAATGTCATCGGCGGACGCGAGACCGATGCGGAGCTCATCGAAGAAGTTGACGTCGAGCACGTCTTCTCTTCTCCCCTTCGGTTGTTGTGCTGGCGCGCGGGCTGCTGTGGAAGTCGGTCACGGGTGGGAGCGCGCGGGAGGCGTGCTCCCACCCGTGACCAGCGAGGTCAGTTGACGACGTCGTCGACTGACGGCGACTCCGACCGCGAGAGGTTGATGCCGAGGTTCGCGGCAGCCCTCTCCAGGTCCTCGTCGTCGCCATCGCGCATCTCGATCGCGGCGCCGTCCGAAGACAGCACCTCGACGTTGAGGCACAACGACTGCAGCTCCTTGAGCAGCACCTTGAAGGATTCCGGGATACCCGGCTCCGGGATGTTCTCGCCCTTGACGATGGCCTCGTAGACCTTCACGCGGCCGAGCACGTCGTCGGACTTGATCGTGAGAAGTTCCTGCAGGGTGTATGCGGCGCCGTACGCCTGCATCGCCCAGCACTCCATCTCACCGAAGCGCTGGCCACCGAACTGCGCCTTACCACCCAGCGGCTGCTGCGTGATCATCGAGTACGGGCCGGTGGAACGCGCGTGGATCTTGTCGTCCACGAGGTGCAGCAGCTTCAGGATGTACATGTAGCCGACCGACACGGGGTGCGGGTACGGCTCGCCGGAGCGACCGTCGAAGAGCTGCGCCTTGCCGTTCTGCTTGACCATCCGCTCGCCGTCGCGGTTCGGGATGGTCGAGCCGAGCAGCCCGGTGATCTCCTCTTCCTGCGCGCCGTCGAACACCGGCGTGGCCGTGTTCGTGTTCGGCTCCACGTGGTAGAGGTCCTCGGGCAGGTTCTTCGCCCAGTCGGCCTCGCCGTCGATGCTCCAGCCCTGCTTGGCGATCCACCCGAGGTGGGTCTCCAGCACCTGGCCGATGTTCATACGACGGGGCACACCGTGGGTGTTCAGGACGATGTCGACCGGCGTGCCGTCCTCCAGGAACGGCATGTCCTCCGCGGGGAGGATCTTGCCGATGACGCCCTTGTTGCCGTGGCGGCCGGCGAGCTTGTCGCCGTCCTGGATCTTGCGCTTCTGGGCGACGTAGACCCGGACCAGCTCGTTCACGCCGGGGGGCAGCTCGTCGTCGTCCTCGCGGCTGAACACGCGGATGCCGATGACCTTGCCGTACTCGCCGTGCGGCACCTTCAGCGACGTGTCGCGCACCTCGCGCGCCTTCTCGCCGAAGATCGCGCGGAGCAGGCGCTCCTCCGGGGTCAGCTCGGTCTCGCCCTTGGGCGTGACCTTGCCGACCAGGATGTCGCCGGGCTGGACCTCGGCGCCGATGCGGATGATGCCGCGCTCGTCGAGGTCCGCGAGGACCTCCTCGGAGACGTTCGGGATGTCCCGGGTGATCTCCTCGGCACCGAGCTTGGTGTCGCGGGCGTCGATCTCGTGCTCTTCGATGTGGATCGAGGTGAGCACGTCGTCCTGCACGAGGCGCTGCGACAGGATGATCGCGTCCTCGTAGTTGTGGCCTTCCCACGGCATGATCGCCACGAGCAGGTTCTTGCCGAGGGCCATCTCGCCGTTCTCGGTGCAGGGGCCGTCCGCGAGGACCTGGCCCTGCTCCACGCGGTCACCCTCGTGGACGATCGGCTTCTGGTTGATGCAGGTGCCCTGGTTCGACCGGCGGAACTTGTGCATCCCGTAGGTCTGGCGGGAACCGTCGTCGGCCATCACCGTGACGTAGTCGGCGGAGATCTCCTCGACGACACCGGTCTTCTTGGCGACGACGACCTCGCCCGCGTCGACCGCGGCGCGCAGCTCCATGCCGGTGCCGACCAGCGGCGCCTCGCTGCGGAGCAGCGGAACGGCCTGGCGCTGCATGTTGGCGCCCATCAGGGCGCGGTTCGCGTCGTCGTGCTCCAGGAACGGGATCATGGCCGTCGCGGCGGACACCATCTGCCGCGGCGAGACGTCCATGTAGTCGACGTCCTCGGGCAGGATCAGCTCGACCTCGCCGCCCTTCTTGCGGACGAGGACGCGCTCCTCGATGAAGTTGCCGTCGAGGTCGATCTGGGCGTTCGCCTGCGCCTTGACGTAGCGGTCCTCTTCATCGGCCGTCAGGTAGTCGATCTGGTCGGTGACCCGACCGTCGACGACCTTGCGGTACGGCGTCTCGATGAAGCCGAACGGGTTGACCCGCCCGTAGGAGGACAGCGAGCCGATCAGGCCGATGTTCGGGCCTTCCGGCGTCTCGATCGGGCACATGCGGCCGTAGTGCGACGGGTGGACGTCCCGGACCTCCATGCCCGCGCGCTCACGGGACAGACCACCCGGACCCAGCGCCGAGAGGCGGCGCTTGTGGGTCAGGCCCGCGAGCGGGTTGGTCTGGTCCATGAACTGCGACAGCTGGGAGGTTCCGAAGAACTCCTTGATCGCGGCCACGACGGGACGGATGTTGATCAGGGTCTGGGGCGTGATCGCCTCGACGTCCTGGGTCGTCATCCGCTCGCGGACCACGCGCTCCATGCGGGACAGGCCCACGCGGATCTGGTTCTGGATCAGCTCGCCGACCGTGCGCAGGCGACGGTTGCCGAAGTGGTCGATGTCGTCGACCTCGACGGGCACCTCGGTCTCGCCGGGCTGCATGGTCGTCTCGCCCGCGTGCAGGCGCACGAGGTACTCGATCGTCGTGACGACGTCGTCCTCGGTGAGCACACCGGTGCTGATCGGGCTGGCCAGGCCCAGCTTCTTGTTGACCTTGTACCGACCGACCTTGGCGAGGTCGTAGCGCTTCTCCTTGAAGAACAGGTTCTCCAGAAGGGCCTGCGCGCTCTCCTTGGTGGGGGGCTCGCCGGGGCGCAGCTTCCGGTAGATGTCGAGCAGTGCCTCGTCGGTGCCGGCGGTGTGGTCCTTCTCGAGCGTCGTGAGGAGGGTCTCGCTGAACGAGAAGCGCTCACGGATCTGCTCGGTGGACCAGCCCAGCGCCTTCAGCAGCACGGTGACCGGCTGGCGGCGCTTGCGGTCGATGCGCACACCGACGGTGTCGCGCTTGTCTACGTCGAACTCCAGCCAAGCACCCCGCGAGGGGATGATCTTGACGCTGAAGACGTCCTTGTCCGTCGTCTTGTCGACGTTCGTGTCGAAGTAGACGCCGGGCGATCGGACGAGCTGGGAAACCACGACCCGCTCGGTGCCGTTGATGATGAACGTGCCCTTGTCGGTCATCATCGGGAAGTCACCCATGAACACCGTCTGGCTCTTGATCTCGCCAGTGGTGTGGTTGGTGAACTCCGCCGTGACGAACAACGGGGCGGCGTACGTCATGTCCTTGTCCTTGCACTCCTCGGTCGAGGCCTTGACCTCGTCGAAGCGCGGGTCGGAGAAGGAGAGGGACATCGATCCCGAGAAGTCTTCGATCGGCGAGATCTCGTTGAGGACCTCTTCGAGGCCGCCCGTCGGCGCCTCGTCACCGGCGTCGATGCGGCGCTGGAACCACGCCTCATCGCCGGTGAGCCATTCGAAGGACTGAATCTGCAGGTCAAGCAGGTTGGGCGTCTTGAGCGGTTCGTGGATCTTCGCAAATGAGACCCGCTTGGGCGCTCCAGGGATCCCCGACGTGGAGTTGGTCGCAGCAGTGGCCTTGGTCGCGCGAGAGATCGCCAAGATGCGTCCTTCCAGGGACTAATTAGCTGGCTAGCAGCGGACTAGCACGGCTGTCAAGGGTGCGGCGCCGCCGTGCGCATCCGTTCTCGGCAGGCTTCCTCCCGGCGAGGAGGGGCCCAACAAGGGGGCAAAACGGGATGAGGGCAGCGCAAAGAAGCAGTCTAGCCACACACACGGCGACTGTCGAGAGGCACCTGGAAGGACCTTTCTCGTGTTCGGAAACAGAGTGACCCTGCCTGCGCCCACAGTCAAGATGCCACGCCTCGATCACTCCGGTGGCGCAAGCCATGTTTACCGGAAGTAACGTCTTTGACCAGCGAAAACACGAGCAGACCAGCGTCGGTGATCGACAACCTGCTCCACGGCGGCTCCACTGAACCGTGTACACCGCGGACAATAATGAGCCCAATACTGTGTCCGGCGTCACGCGTTTAGGGGCTTGAAGTGGATCTTCAACGTCCCGTCGGGCGGTGTGAACGGCGCCGCAGGCCGGTCCCGGCCCGGTCGGCTACCCCGCGTTCGCGCACTTCGCCATCTCGGCCGACTGGTCGCCTGTCTGCCCGAACATCTCCATGTTGTCGACCCTCCAGCGGCCGTCGGAGCGCTGGGCGCCGACGCGCATCATCGCGATGCCCCCGCCGGTCTGGTTGTCGGTCGTGCGAGTGGTGACCTGGTCGATGAACAGCAGGACGGTGGCGCGGTCGCCTTCGAGGGACGTGACGCCGCTGCTCACGACCCTGACCGTGACCACGAGCTTCTGCTCGGGGGCGAGGGTGCGCACCGGTCCGAAGATCGCGTTGTACTGGCACTTGGCCTTGCCGACCAGCAGCTCGTTCGCCGCCTGCTCGGTGGCCGCCACGTCGGCGAAGTTGTAGGAGAAGGCCTTCTCCACCGCCTCGCGGGCCTGGCCGCTGACCTCGGTGGTGCCGCCGGTGTCGACCAGGGCCTGGTTGAACCGGACGTCGCGGCTCCGGGTCTGGAACCAGAGGCCAAGGCAGGCGAGGACCGCGGCGACCAGCACCAGGACCAGCGGGAGCAGCAGCGGGGAACGCGTCCTCCCGCTGTCGCCGGTGTCGACGTCGTCGTCCGCCTCCGGCTCCCCCGGCGTCGGCGAGGAGGTCCGGGTCGACGTCCGCTGGCCCCGGCCGACGGGCTTGACCTCGGGTTCGGCGGTCTCGGTCGGCGTCTCGGCGGACTCGGACGCGGGCTCGGCGGTCTCCGGCTCCGGCTCCACCGTGTCGGACTCGGGCTCGGTGGACTCGGCCGGGGTCTCGACCCGCGGGTCGGCGGCGGCGTCGTCGACCTCGGGCACCTCGACGGCGTCAACGGGCTCGGTGGACTCGGCGGGCGGCGGGGTCGGGCCCGGCCGCCTGTGCAGGCCCGCGACCTTCGGGCGGTAGGCGGGCGTCGACGGGACCGGGCGGCGGCGGGGCGGCGGGGGCACTGGGGAGTCCAATCTGATCAGGCGCCGCCGGCCGCGACGGGGCCGAGCGCGCTGAGCTTCCATCCGGCGTCCGTGCGGCTCAGGTCGGTCTGGTAGCGGTTGACCTTCTTGACCGCCTGGCCGCTCTCCGGTGTCACGGTCGTCTCGACGACCGCGATGACGTGCGCCTGACCCGCGCGGTCGTCGAGTTCGGTGACCGCAGCGTCGAGCACCCGGCTGGTGGTGACCGTCTTCGCGTCCTCGATCTGCTTCTTGCGGGCGTCCCTGCCGGTCTCGATCTCCTCGCGCAGGTCACCGGTGGAGGAGTCCACCCAGCGCGCCAGGTCCTCGTCGACCTTGCGGTAGTCGAGGGTGGTGAAGTTCGCGATGCCGACCTGGCCGACGCGCAGCACCTCGTCGCGCTCGCGCGAGTACTGGACGCCGTCGCCGGTCGCCCCGCTCCACCAGGACACCCCGGCCCAGGCCGCGTACCCGACGGCGAGCACCACGAGCACGGCGCTCAGCGGCAGCGCCCAGCGGCGGATTCCGGTGGTCATGAGTCCTCCTGGCCCGGCAGTCCGAGCAGCTGGCCGAGGCTGGTCAGCACGGGTGGTGGGGCGTCGGCGGTCCCGGTCCCGGCCCGCTCCTGCCCCGGTTGGGTGGTCTCGGCGCCCCTGGGTGTGGTCGGCTGCCCACCGTAGGGCGCGTTCTGGGCTCCGCGCACGGTGGTGGCGCTCCCCCGCGCCAGCGCGCAGTAGGCCTGGGTGTTCAGCGCGACGGGCGTGAGGTCGGTGCCCTGCCTGATCGGCGTGCCCTCGTACCCGACCGTGCAGGGGGCGGGGTCGAACACGTTGAGCGCGAGACCGAAGTGGGCGGTGCCGTCGCCGGGCGCGACGGTGAACCCGCCCGCGACGACGATCGGGTAGGTCACGGCGATCTGCTCCAGGCCGTCCAGCCTGCTGACCAGGATGTTCGACGTGGTCAGCAGGTTCGCGAACACGACCCCGAGGTTGGACCCGCTCTCGCGCAGCAGCCCGGACACCTGGGCGGCGGCCTGCGGGCTCACGGCGATCAGGTTCCGCAGGTCGCCGTCGGAGTTCTTGAGCTGCTCGGCGAGCAGCCGCAGGTCCCCGCTGAACGACCTGATCGCGCTCCCCTGCTGGGCCTGCGTGGTCAGCACGGTCACGCCGTCGGAGAGCAGGGCCTTCGTCCGGGGCAGGTGCTCGGTCGCGGTCTGGGTGAACGAGCGGGTGCTGTCCAGCAGGGCTTGCAGGTCGGGGCCGGTGCCGTTGAACGCGACGTCCAGCTCGTCCACGACGGTGCGCAGCGCGTCGGTCGGCACGGACTTGGCGAACGCGTCGAGGTTCGCGAGGAGGTCGTCGACCGGCGGCGGCGTCCTGGTGGCGCTGCGCGGGATGACCGAGCCCGCCTCCAGGTACGGCCCGTCGTCGCCCTTCGGGCGCAGGTCGACGAACTGCTCGCCGACCGCCGACCGGTTCGCCACCACGGCGTTGAGATCCGCGGGCACGCGCGGCGCGTCCGGGTCGATGTCCAGGTCGACCTCGATGCCGTCCGCGGCCAGGCGCAGCGCGCCGACCCTGCCGATCGTGACGCCGCGGTAGGTGACCTCGGCGTTGGTGAAGATGCCGCCGGAGTCGGCCAGCCTCATGGTCACGACGTAGCCGGACGAGCCGACGAGCCGTCCGAGCCCGACGTACTCCGCGCCGACGAAGCTGACGCCGACCAGCGCGATCACCAGGAACGCGCCGATCTGGAGCTTGATCTTGCGGGGGATCACCGGCCGCCTCCCAGCAGTCCGCCGAGCAGGTCGCCGAGGCCGGTCCCGGTGCCGAGGCCGGGCACCGGGAGGTTGGGCAGCGGCAGGGGCAGCGACGGGAGCGGCTTGCCGTCGAGGCCGGGGACGCCCGGCACCAGTCCCTGGCGCGAGGAGCCCAGGTTGTCGACGATGTTGCCGAGGTCGAGGTCGATGTTCGCGTACAGGTTGGTGTAGTCGCCCTTGATGCCGTCGACCGCCGCGTCCGGGAACGGGTAGGTGAGGAGCAGCTGGAACGCGTTCGGCAGGTTGGTGCCCGCCTCGGCGAGCTTCTGGAGCGTCGGCGTCAGCGCCTTCAGGTCGGCGACCAGGTCGGCCTTGCTCCTGTCGACCGTGTCGACGGCGACGCCGGACAGCTCGTCGAGCGCCTGGAGCAGCGTGACGAGCTGGGTGCGCTGCTCGGCGAGCACCTTCAGGCCGGGTTCGAGGGTGTCGAGCACCCCCCCGATCTGGTCGCGCTGGGCGTTGAGCGTGCCGCCGAGCCTGTTCACGCCGTCCAGCGCCCTGGTGATCTCGGTCTTGTGCCCGTCCAGCTCGGTGACCAGCGTGTTCACGTTGTTCAGCAGCGACCGGATCTCCGGCTCGTTGCCCTCGGTGGCGGCGTTCAGCTCCTTGGCGATGTCCTGGAGCTGAGCCACGCCACCGCCGTTGAGCAGCAGCGACAGGGCCCCGAAGACCTCTTCGACCTCGGGGTTGCGGTTGGTGCGGTCGACCGGGATGAGGGCGCCGTCGGACAGCCTGCCCTCCTCCTCGCCCTCGGCGGGCTTCGCCAGCTCGATGAACTTCTCGCCGAGCAGCGCGGACTGGCGCAGCTTCGCCACGGAGTTGGCGGGCAGCACCACGTCGCCGTTCACGGCCACGGTCACCTGCGCGGTCCAGCCGTCCGGGGCGAGGTCGATCTTCTCCACCTTGCCGACGGCGACGTCGTTTACCTTCACGCCGGCCTGCGGCACGAGGTCGAGCACGTCCTTGAACCGCACGGTCACCCGGTACGGGCGGTCACCGAGGTCGGCGCCACCGGGCAGGGGCATCGTGTAGACGCCGTCGAAGCCGCCGGAGCCGCAGCCCGCGAGCAGGGCCGCCGAGGAGAGCACCACGAGCAGTCGCCTCACCGCGGAACACCCCCCAGCGGCAACGGCAGCGGGAGCTTGCCCTGGCTGAGCGAGCCGAGCGCCTCGGCGGGCGTGGGCAGCGGCAGCGCGCCGGTCAGCACGGGTTCGAGCTGTGAGCACACCTGCGACAGCGCGAGCGGGACGCTGCCGGGCTCGACCTGCTGGACCAGCTTGCAGACGAGCACGATCGGCGGCTGGTTCAGCTCGTTGATGTCGGCCCTGGTGTCGAGGGTCCCCGACGCGGCGTTGTAGGAGTTCTGGAGGTTGCCGAGCGCGAGCGGGGCGACGTCGAGGGTCTCGGCGAGCGCGGCGCGCTGCTTCACCAGGACACCGGTGATCGACGCCAGCTTGTCCACGTTGGACTTCAGCACCGCGCGGTTGTCCCTGATGAACCCCTGCACCTGTCCGAGGGCGTTCGCCAGCTCGGTCAGCGCGGCACCGAGGTTCTCCCGCTCGTCGGCGAGGAACCCGGCGACCTCGGCGAGCTGCGCGGTGAAGTCGCGGACCTGGCTGTCGTTGGCCGCCAGCATGGCGGTGAAGCTCGACAGGTTGTCGACGGTGGCGAACAGGTCCTCCTTCGAGCCGGAGAGGGTCCTGGTCGCGTCGCCGAGGTTCTTGATGGTGTCGTTGAGGGCCTGGCCGTTGCCGTCGAGGTTCTTCGCGGCGCTGGTGAGCAGGTCCGACAGGGCGCCGTCCTGGTTGGCGCCGTTCGGGCCGAGCGCGGTGGTGAGCTCGTCCAGGCTGGCGTACAGCTCGTCCAGCTCCACGGGGGTCGCCGTGCGCTCGCGCGGGATCACCACGTCGTCGCCCATCGTCGGACCGGAGGTGTAGGCCGGGGCGAGCTGCACGTACCGGTCGCTGACCACGCTCGGCGCGACGACGACGGCCTGCGCGTCGGCGGGCACCTCCACGTCGCGGTCGAGCGTCATCACGACCCGCACGAGCCTGCCCTCGGGCGTGACGTCCTCGATGGTGCCGACCTTCACGCCCAGCACCCGCACGTCCGAGCCGGGGTAGAGCCCCACCGCGGCGCCGAACAGCGCGGTGACCCTCCGCTCGTTCACGCCGGAGAAGATCCACCACAGCGCCGCCGTGGCGACCAGCGCCAGCACGCACGCCATCGCCAGCGCTCGGCCGAGGTCGCGGCCCACCTTCGTGGTCGCCACTACTTCCCCCTCTGCACGCCGGGGGGCAGGCAGCCCTCTTCGTTGAACCCGACCACGCCGAGGTTCACCGAGGGGGGCAGCAGGCCGCAGATGTACACGTCGAACCAGCGCCCGTTGCCCAGGGTGTTCGCGAACACCCGGTAGAACGGGGCCATCAGCGCGATGCCCTTGTCGAGGCTGTCCTGGTTGCGCTGCAACATGGTCGTCACCCGCTCCAACTGCTCCAGCGCGGGCCGCAGCTGCGCGTTGTTGTCCGCCACGAGCCCGGTCAGCTCGGTCGACAGGTCACGGGTCCCCTTGAGCAGCAACGAGATCGCGTCCTTGCGCTTGCGCAGCTCCCCGAGCAGCAGGTTGCCGTCGGACAGGAGCTTCTCGAACTGCTCGTTGCGGTCGGCCAGCGTCTTGGTGATGTCCCTGGTGTTCCCCAGGAGCTTCGCGAGCTGCTCGTCGCGCGAGGAGATCGTCTTCGACAGCGCGGACAGACCGTCCAGCGCGCCGCGGACGCTGTCCGACGAGCCCTCGAACGTCTGGGAGAGCACGTCGAAGCTGTCGGCGAGCTGCTTGGTGTCGATCTGCCCGACCGTGGTGGCGAGGCCGTTGAACGCCTCCTGCACGTCGTACGGGGCGAGCGTGCGGTCCTTCGGGATCGGTCGGCCGGGGTCCATCGGCAGCGTGCCCTGCGGGTCCAGCGCCACGAACTTCTGGCCCAGCAGCGTCTTGATCCGGATGGCCGCGGTGGTGCGGTCGCCGACCCAGGCGTCCTTGACCTTGAACGACACCCGCACGACGCCGCCGTCCAGCTCCACCTCGGTCACCTTGCCGACCTTCACGCCCGCGACCCGGACCTCGTTGCCGGACACCAGGCCCGCGGCCTCGCTGAACTCGGCGGAGTACGTGGTGCCGCCGCCGATGATCGGCAGGTCGTCGGAGTAGAACGCGGCGAGGAGCAGCAGTCCGATCAGCGTGAGGCTGATGGCTCCGACGGTGATCGGGTTCCGTTGTTTCATCGCCGGCACCTCTGCTGGGTCACGGGCAGGGCGGTGATCGGGATCGGGTTCGGGATCACCGGTGGCACGGCGACCTGGCCGGTGCCCTCGCAGAGGAAGAAGTTGAACCACGAGCCGTAGGTCGCGGTGCGGGTGATCGTCTCCAGCTTGTTGGGCAGCCGCTGGATGGCGCCCTCGACGACGGCCTCGTTGTCGGCGAGGTTCTTCGACACCAGGCCGAGCGCGGCGATGTCGTCCTTCAACGGCTGCCGCGCCTGGTCGAGGAGCCCGGCGGTGGTCGACGTGAGGTCGCCGAGCGCGGTGATCGCGTCACCGATCGGCTGGCGGTCCTGCGCCAGGCCGGACACGAGCTGCTGCACGGTCGTGACGAGCGTCGAGAGCTGCTCGCCGCGCGAGTTCACCGTGTCGAGCACCCCGTTGAGGTTGTCGATCACCTCGCCGATGACCTGGTCCTTGCCCGCGAGCGTCGACGTGAGCGAGGCGGTGTGCCGCAGCAGGCTGTCGATCGTGCCGCCCTCGCCCTGGAGGACCTGGATGATCTCGTAGGACAGCTTGTTGACGTCCTCGGGGTTGAGCGCCTGGAACAGCGGCTTGAACCCGTTGAACAGGACGGTCAGGTCGAGCGCGGGCCTGGTGCGCTCCAGCGGGATCACACCGCCCTCGGGGAGCACCGCGCCGACGTCGCCCACGCCCTGCTCCAGCGCGATGTACCGCTGGCCGACGAGGTTGCGGTACTTGATCGTCGCGGTGGCCGACGCGGGCAGCGCCCGGTCGCCGTCGATGCTGAACTCGACCTCGGCGAGCCGCCGGTCGACCACGCGGACGTCCTCGACCTGGCCGACGCGGACGCCCGCGATGCGGATGTCGTCGCCCTCGTTCAGCGCGGTCACGTCGGTGAAGCGCGCGGTGTAGCCGGTGGCGCTCGTCAGGCTCACGTTGGCGATCGTGACCGCGAGCAGCGTGGTCGCCAGGACCGTCACGACGGCGAAGGCGATCAGCTTGATCAGCGGGGCCGCGAGTCCTCTCACCTCACCGTCACCTCCGTCCCGCGGTAGAGCGGGCCGAGCAGCAGGCTGGTGAAGCTGGGCATCTCGTCGCTGCGCACGCCGACCTCGGCGCTGAGCAGGACGGCGAGCATCCGCTGCTCCTCCGGCGAGTTCGCGATGCTCTGCGCCGACACGGCCGACGGGCTCGTCGTGCCCCCGTTGGCTGCCGTGGCGGGCGGCAGGACGCCGTCGTTGGCGCTGCGGGCGGCCGGTGGCGGCGTCGAGCCGTCGACCAGCGGCCCCTCCGGCGGGTACTGCGGGAACGGGTCCGGGCGCGGGATGATGTCGTAGCAGCGCGGGCCGCGCTTGTCGCCGTACACCGGCTCGTCCTGGTTCGGCAGGTACTTGCCGCGGTTCGCGGTGATCTCCATGGTGATGTGCAGGCCGGGCTTGTTCGTGCCTGCGCCGAACGCCTCGCTGATCACCGGCGCGAACTCCGTGAGCCCCTTGAGCAGGCACGGGTACTCGGGCGCGTACTTGGCCAGCAGCTCCAGCGTCGGACGGCTGGTGCCCGCGAGCTGGATCAGGTTGTTCTTGTTGACCGCCAGGAACCCGGTCAGGTCGCGCGAGGTCGTCGTCAGGTCGCCGTACACCGCCAGCAGGTTGTCGCGCTGCTCGACGATGGTCCGGCTGGTGGTGGTCGCGTCGGTGAGCGCCCGCACGAGGTCCGGCGCGGCGTCGGAGTAGACGTCGCTGACGTCGGCGAGCCTGCTGATGCCCTCCTTGAGCGCGGGCAGCTGCGGGTTCAGCTCACCGAGGTAGGAGTCGAGCTGCACCAGGGTCTGGCCGAGCGGCTCGCCTCGGTTGTCCAGCGCCTGCGAGACCGCGGTCAACGTGGTCGCGAGCTTCTCCGGCTGCACGGCCTGGAGCACCGGCATCAGGTCGTTGAGCACCTGCTCCAGCTCGATGGCGCTGCTGGAGCGGTCCTGCTCGATGACCGAGCCCTCGGTGAGGTGGTCCCCGCCGCCGTCCTTCGGCAGCACCAGGCTCACGTACCGCTCGCCGAACAGCGTCTTCGGCAGCAGCCGCGCGGACACGTCCTTCGGGATGAGGTCGACCTTGTCCGGTTGCAGCGCCAGCTCCAGCTCGGCGCCGTCGCCGGTGCTGCGGATCTCGCGGACCTCGCCGACGATCAGGCCGCGCACCTTCACGTCCGACGCCGCGAGCAGCTGGTTGCCGACGTGGTCGGTCTTCAGCGTCACGGTCACGACCTTGGTGAACGCGTTGTCGTACAGCGCCACCGTGAGGGCGAGGAACACCACGATGACGGTGAGGAACACGACGCCGAGCAGCCGTTGCCTGATCATCAGCCCGCGATCCTCACCGTCGTCGTGGTGCCCCAGATCGCCAGGCTCAGGAAGAAGTCGAGCAGGCTCGTGGTGACGATGGCGGTGCGCACCGCGCGGCCGACGGCCACGCCGACCCCCGCCGGGCCGCCGCTGGCGCGGTAGCCGTAGTAGCAGTGGGTCATGATGATCACCACGGCGAACACCAGGACCTTGCCGAACGACCAGAGGACGTCGACCGGCGGCAGGAACAGGGTGAAGTAGTGGTCGTACGTGCCCGCGGACTGGCCGTAGAACTGCACGGTGATCGTCCTGGCGGCGAGGTAGCTGGTCAGCAGGCCGATCACGTACAGCGGGATGATCGCGACGAAGCCCGCGATGATCCGGGTCGTGACCAGGTACGGCATCGACGGGATGCCCATGACCTCCAGCGCGTCGATCTCCTCGGAGATCCGCATCGCGCCGAGCTGCGCCGTGAAGCCGGAGCCGACCGTCGCCGAGAGGGCGAGGCCCGCGACCAGCGGGGCGATCTCGCGGGTGTTGAAGTACGCGCTGACGAACCCGGCGAACGCCGACGTGCCGATCTGGTTGAGCGCGGTGAAGCCCTGGAGGCCCACGACCGTGCCGGTGAACACCGACAGGCCGATCATCACGCCGATCGTGCCGCCGATGACGGCCAGCGCGCCGCTGCCGAAGCTGACCTCGGCCAGCAGCCGGAGCGTCTCGCGCAGGTAGCGGCGCAGCACGCGCGGCGTCCACGCGAGGGCGCGGAGGTAGAACCAGAGCTGGTCGCCGAAGCCGTCCAGCGCCTGGAGCGGGCGGTTCGCGGCCTTGCGGAAGTCGATGGCCACCTCAACTCCCCTTCGCCGGGACGACCGTCAGGTAGATCGTGGTCAGCACGAAGTTCACGAAGAACAGCAGCAGGAACGTGATGACCACGGCCTGGTTCACGGCGTCGCCGACGCCCTTCGGGCCACCGGCGGGGTTGAGGCCGCGGTAGGCGGCCACGATGCCCGCGATGAACCCGAAGATCAGGGCCTTGAACTCGCTGATCCACAGGTCGGGGAGCTGGGCCAGCGCGGAGAAGCTCGCCAGGTACGCGCCGGGCGTGCCGTCCTGGAGGACGACGTTGAAGAAGTAGCCGCCCATGACGCCGACGACGCTGACCATGCCGTTGAGCAGGACGCTGACCAGCATCGCGGCCAGCACGCGCGGCACGACCAGGCGCTGGATCGGCGAGACGCCCAGCACCTCCATCGCGTCGATCTCCTCGCGGATCTTGCGCGAGCCGATGTCCGCGCAGATCGCGCTGCCGCCCGCGCCCGCGATCAGCAGCGCCGTCACGATGGGGCTGGCCTGCTGGATGATCGCCAGCACGCTGGCGGCGCCGGTGAACGACTGCGCGCCGATCTGCCTGGTCAGCGAGCCGAGCTGGAGCGCGATGACCGCGCCGAAGGGGATGGAGACCAGTGCCGTCGGCAGGACCGTGACGCTGACGATGAACCAGCTCTGCTGGATGAACTCGCGCAGCTGGAACGGCCGCTTGAACGCGCTGCGCGTGACGTCGATCCCGAGCGCGAAGAGCTTGCCGGTCTCCCGCAGTGCTCCCGCGCCGGGGAACGACACGGGGCTGCTCACAGGTCACCGGCCCGGCGCCGCCACCCGGTGTCCTGGCCGCGCGGGTAGGGGGTCGGCGTCTTCGGGGTCGCGCCCGCGAGCACGCCGTACCTGCTCTGCTCGGCGGGCGTGAGGCTCGCGATGATGCCCTGCTGGGCCTCGGGCGGGAGCGTGTGGATGATGCTCATGACGCGGTCCTTGCGACGGCGCACGGCGTCCCTCGCCGGGAGTCCGGGGGTCGGCTCGATCTGCGGGACCACGCCGCGCACGTCCTCGTCCGGCGAGCCGTCGGAGTGGCCCGCGTCCCGGTGCGCCAGCTCGGCGGCCATGGTCGCCTGGTCCTTCTCCTCCGACATGCCGATCGGACCGATCCTGCGGCCGTTGAGGAACTGCTCCACCACCGGTTCGTCGCTGGTCAGGAGCACTTCGCGCGGGCCGAACATGACCAGTTCCCGGCGGAAGAGCATGCCGAGGTTGTCCGGGACCGTGCGGGCGACGGTGATGTTGTGGGTGACGATGAGGATCGTGGCGTCGATCTGGGCGTTGAGGTCGATCAGGAGCTGGCTCAGGTAGGCGGTGCGGACCGGGTCGAGGCCCGAGTCCGGCTCGTCGCACAGGATGATCTCGGGGTCGAGGACGAGGGCTCGGGCCAGGCCCGCTCGCTTGCGCATACCGCCGGAGATCTCGCCGGGGAGCTTCTTCTCGGCGCCTACGAGACCGACCATCTCCATCTTCTCGAGGACGATCCGGCGGACCTCGGCCTCGGTCTTGCGGGTGTGCTCGCGGAGGGGGAAGGCGACGTTGTCGAAGAGGTTCATGGAGCCGAAGAGGGCGCCGTCCTGGAAGAGGACGCCGAACATCTTCCGGATCTCGTAGAGCTTGTGCTCGGAGCAGCGGACGAGGTCCGTGCCGTTGATGACGATCTTGCCTTGCTCTGGTTTCAGGAGCCCCACCAGGGACTTCAGGAAGACGGACTTGCCGGTTCCTGACGGTCCGAGCATGACGCTGACCTCGCCCGGCGGGATGCTGAGGGTGACGTCCCGCCAGATGGTCTGCTTGCCGAAGGACTTCGTCAGACCCTCGACGACCACCTCGACGCCCATCACACCTCCCGGTTCGGGGTCATGACACATAGGTGCAACGAGCCCGGAGCTGGGAGGTTACTCACCAGTTGGCCTAGCGGGGTTGCGGACGGATAACGCTGGGAGGCGTCGCGTCGTGCTGCGGGTCGGGTCGGGTCGCTCGTCCCCTGGTGCTGCGGGTCCGCGAGTTCTTCGCTCGGGGTGGGCCTGGCGGAAGGTTGGGGAAGTGCGGTTGGTCGCTGTTCTGCGGGGGACCGGTTTGGGCCGGGGCCCCTGTTGGTTTTTGTTGCGCAATGAAGAACGGCGGGTGTCCCTGTGGGACACCCGCCGTTCTTGGCTGTGCTAGATCACTTGACGGTGATCTTGGCGCCGGCAGCCTCGAGCTTCTCCTTGGCGGCCTCGGCGGCGTCCTTGGCGACCTTCTCCAGGATGGCCTTCGGGGCGGACTCGACGAGCTCCTTGGCCTCCTTCAGGCCCAGGCCCGAGACGACCTCGCGGACGACCTTGATGACCTGGATCTTCTTGTCGCCAGCCGACTCCAGGACGACGTCGAACTCGTCCTGCTCCTCGACCTCGGCGGCCGCGGCACCGGGGCCCGCGGGGCCCGCGATGGCGACGGGGGCAGCGGCGGTGACCTCGAAGGTCTCCTCGAACTGCTTCACGAACGCGGACAGCTCCAGGAGGGTCATTTCCTTGAAGACGTCGAGCAGCTCGTCGTTGCTGAGCTTCGCCATGATGGCGGTCCTTTCTATGACCACGTCCGACAACAGCGGACGCGAGTGCGTGGGTGTTGTGATCAGCTCTCGGCGGGCTCTGCGGCGTCAGCGGCCGGAGCGGCGTCCGAAGACCCCTCCGCGGCGCGCTTGTCCGCAAGTGCCTGGGCCAGGCGGGCGACCTGGGAGGCGGGGGCGGCAAACAGGCCCGCAGCCTTCGACAGGTTGCCCTTCATCGCGCCCGCCAGCTTGGCGAGCAGCACCTCACGGGAGTCGAGGTCCGCAATGCGGGTGACCTCGTCCACCGAGAGGGAGCGGCCATCCATGTAGCCGCCCTTGATGACCAGGGCCTTGTTGTCCTTCGCGAAGTCGCGCAGGGTCTTGGCCGCGTCGACCGGCTCGCCTTCGATGAAGGCGATGGCGGTCGGGCCGATGAGGAGGGCTTCGATGCCCTCGACGCCGGCGTCCTCAGCGGCACGCTTGACCAGCGTGTTCTTCGAGACGGTGTACGTGGCGCCCGTGCCGAGAGCGCGACGCAGCGTGGTGAGCTGCGCCATGGAGAGGCCACGGTACTCGGTGATGACTGCTGCCGAGCTGCCACGGAACTTCTCCGTGATCTCGGCGACGGCCGACACCTTGGTGGGCTTCGCCATGATCGCCTCCTCTCTGGGCTGGGTGTTACCGCGGCCTGAGAGGTCCCGAAACAACAAAAACGCCCCGGCGCAGAGCGGCACGGGGCGTGGATCTTCAGACGCGGCGGACCGCGACCGGGATGCTTCCTCGTCCTCCTGCGCGGGCCGCCCCCATTGCAACGGGGCCTTCGTTCCCTTGCGGGAAGACCGGCGGTCTTTGGTGGAACGCCTCAAAGGTAGCCGATGAGCGGTCGCGGCTCCAAATCGAGGCGGCATGATGTACGGGTGACGGACAGCACGGGCAGCACAGGCAACGGACCGCAGCCACCTGCGGAGATCGATCCGGAGCAGTTGCGGCAGTTCCAGGAGTTCCAGCGGTTCCAGGAGTACCAGAAGTTCCAGCAGGCGCAGCGGGGAGAGGGGCCGCTCGCGCTGCCACCGGGGCACGTCGGGCCCGCGTCCCAGCCGCCCGCGGTGCCGCCGCCCATCCAGACCGTGTACGTGAAGCCCGAACCGAAGCCCGTGTGGCAGATCGTCCTGAGCAGCAAGCTCGTGCGCTGGCTGGTGATGCTGCTGATCCTGCTGCTGCTGGCGAACTACGGCTACAACCGCTGGTTCGGCGGCGGTGACGATCCGGGTGACGTGGCCAGCGACAGCGGCGGCACGAAGGGCAACATCATCGCGCCGCTCAAGGCGTACGGCACGCAGGGCACGGTGGGGCTGTTCTACAAGCACGTGTCGCAGGGGTCCGACCTCCAGGCGTGCAACCTGTTCGCCGAGGACGGGCGGGCGCGGCAGAAGTTCACCGCGGCGTTCGCGGCGTCCGACTGCGGCGCGGCGGTCCGCGGGCTGAAGGCGAAGGTCCTGGACGTCTCGGCGTACGAGCAGCCGGCGTTCCCGGAGTCGATGTACAAGGAGCCGTTGACCTCGACCGCCGAGGTCAGCTCGTGCAAGGACCTGGTCGTCACGGGTGGGCCGCGGCTCGGATCGTTCGTGCTGACCCAGCAGGTCAACAAGACGTGGATCATCTCGGACTACACGGCCGAACCCGCCGACTGCGTCGGGCCCTGACCAACGGCGAAGCCCCCGGCGACCGAGGTTGCCGGGGGCTTCGTCAGGCGTGCGGGTCGATCAGACCTCGTCGACCAGCAGGTTGCGCGTGCGGTTCGGGTCGACCGGGATGCCGGGGCCCATCGTGGTGGAGACGGTGACCTTCTTCAGGAACCGACCCTTGGCCGCGGAGGGCTTGGCGCGGAGGACCTCTTCGAGAGCGGCCGCGTAGTTCTCGACCAGCTTCTCGGTGTCGAACGAGGCCTTGCCGATGACCAGGTGCAGGTTGGCCTGCTTGTCAACGCGGAAGTTGATCTTGCCGCCCTTGATGTCCTGGACCGCCTTGGTGACGTCGGGCGTCACGGTGCCGGTCTTCGGGTTCGGCATCAGGCCACGCGGGCCGAGGATGCGGGCGATGCGACCGACCTTGGCCATCTGGTCGGGGGTGGCGATCGCGGCGTCGAAGTCGAGCCAGCCGCCCTGGATGCGTTCGATCAGGTCTTCCGAGCCGACGGCGTCGGCGCCCGCGGCCTCAGCCTCGGTCGCCTTGTCGCCGGTCGCGAAAACGATGACGCGTGCGGTCTTGCCGGTGCCGTGCGGCAGGTTCACGGTGCCGCGGACCATCTGGTCGGCCTTGCGAGGGTCGACGCCCAGGCGGATGGCGACCTCGACGGTCGCGTCGAGCTTGACCTTGGAAGTTTCCTTGGCGAGCTTGGCTGCCTCCAGCGGCGAGTACAGCCGCTCCCGGTCAACCAGCTCGGCGGCCTGACGGTAGGCCTTGCTGCGCTTCATGTCTGTTCCCTAACTCAGTGGATCAGTTGTGGTGCGAGCTGCGCTGAGCTCTCCCACGTGCTGCGGTGTTTGGTGGATCAGCCTTCGACCGTGATGCCCATGGAACGGGCGGTGCCCGCGATGATCTTCGCGGCCTGGTCGATGTTCGTGGCGTTGAGGTCGACCATCTTGCCCTCGGCGATCTCGCGGACCTGGGCCATGGTCACCTTGGCGACCTTGACGCGGTGCGGCTCGCCCGAGCCCTTCTCGACGCCAGCGGCCTTGAGGAGCAGCTTCGCGGCGGGCGGGGTCTTGAGCTTGAAGTCGAACGTGCGGTCCTCGTACACGGAGATCTCGACCGGCACGACGGTGCCACGCTGCGACTCGGTCGCGGCGTTGTAGGCCTTGCAGAACTCCATGATGTTGACGCCGTGCTGACCCAGCGCGGGGCCGACCGGCGGGGCGGGGTTCGCCATGCCGGCCTTGATCTGCAGCTTGATGATCGCTGACAGCTTCTTCTTCTTGGGAGGCATCTCAATACTTCCTGTTATTGCAGTGTCCGCGCGCGGCCCTGCCAGCCGCAGCGTGGCCGACGATCCCCGAGGGGATCGGTCAGATCTTGGAAACCTGGCTGAACGACAGCTCGACCGGGGTCTCGCGACCGAAGATCGACACCAGGACCTTCAGCTTCTGGCCGTCGGCGTTGACCTCGCTGATCGTCGCGGGCAGCGTCGCGAACGGACCGTCCATGACGGTGACGGACTCGCCGACCTCGAAGTCGACCTCGATGGTCGACTTGACCGGACCGGTCGCCGCCTTCTTGCCCTCGGCCGCCTTCGGCTCCACCTGCGGGAGGAGGAACTTCAGGACCTCGTCGATGGTCAACGGGGAGGGCTTGGAGGTCGCGCCCACGAAGCCCGTCACGCCGGGCGTGTTGCGCACCGCGCTCCACGACGAGTCGTTGAGCTCCATGCGGACCAGGATGTAGCCGGGCAGCACCTTGCGCTGCACCTGCTTGCGCTGGCCGTTCTTGATCTCGGTGACTTCCTCGGTCGGCACCTCGACCTGGAAGATGTAGTCCTCCATGTCGAGCGTCTGGATGCGCGTCTCGAGGTTCGTCTTGACCTTGTTCTCGTACCCGGCGTACGAGTGCACGACGTACCAGTAGCCGGGCGCCGCACGGAGTGCGTCGCGCATCTCGGCCACCGGGTCGGCGGGTTCGGCGTGGATGTCGGGCAGCTCGGCAGCGGCCGCCTCGTCCCCGTCCTCGTCGCCCGGTTCGGCGTCGTCGCCGGACTCGGTGTCGGCGTCGGTCGCGTCGTCGCCGTCGACCTCGTCGGTCGCGGACTCCTCGGTGTCCTCCAGCTCACCAACCGGCTCGACGTGCACGGAGTCGCCGTCCTGAGCGGCCGCGAACACCTCTTCGTCGGTCAGGTCGGTCAGCTCGTGGGCGTCAACGCCGTTCTCGGAGGTCACTGCGGGTCTCGCTTCCTTTCGTGCATCACGTGTTCGGCCACCTCACCGGGGGCCGTCGCTGCTCGGCTCAGCCGAACAGCTCGAACACGGCCCAGCCGAAGCCCAGGTCCAAGCCGTACACGAAGGCGACCATGACGATCACGAAGACCAGCACGACCGACGTGTACGTGACGAGCTGCTTGCGCGTCGGCCAGATGACCTTGCGCAGCTCGCTGACGACCTCGCGGATGTAGCGGAAACCCCTGGAGATCAGCGACGGGCGCTTCTCCTGCGCTTCCCGCGCCCGCGTGGGGCGGCCCTTCTTCGACGCCGCGTCCTCGTCCTCGTCGGACTTGGACACCTTCTTGGCGTCGTCCTTGCGGGAAGCCGGACGGGCGGAAGCACGACGCTCACGCCGGGCCGCAGCGGTGACCGGCCGAGCCGCGCTGTCGCGCTCCTCCGGCTGATCCTGCTGGCGGTCGTCGCTCATGCCGTCCTCCACTCGCCGTGCATTTCGACGCAGGGGCGACAGGAATTGAACCTGCAACCTGCGGTTTTGGAGACCGCTGCTCTGCCAATTGAGCTACGCCCCTTTGGGACCCACCTGCTGCCCCTGGCTTTGGACGCCTTCCAGCCTCCCCATAGCTACCCATGGGGCACCTGGTTGGACTTCCAAGTCCGGAAGCATACGGCACGAACACCCGCACACTCCAACCGCCCCGGTCAGCGCACTGACTGGACTGTCGGGACACAGCCTACCCACACCGTGGGAAGAGGGTTGTCCGAGGGCCGGAAAAACCTTCTCGTCTGCCACGATGGCAGCCATGCCCTCGCCTGAGACGACCTCCGTGACCAGCAGTTCTCCCCGTTCCAGGGTGTCGAAGCGGATCGGCGGCATCGCCGAGTCCGCCACCCTCGCGGTCGACGCGAAGGCGAAGGCGCTGAAGGCCGCGGGCCGTCCGGTGATCGGCTTCGGCGCGGGCGAGCCCGACTTCCCGACCCCGGCGAAGATCGTCGCGGCGGCGCAGGCCGCGTGCGCCGACCCCCGCAACCACCGCTACACGCCCGCCGCGGGCCTGCCCGAGCTGCGCGAGGCCGTGGCGGCGAAGACGCTGCGCGACTCGGGCTACGAGGTCGCCGCGAGCCGGGTGCTCATCACCAACGGCGGCAAGCAGGCCGTCTACCAGGCGTTCGCGACGATCGTCGACCCCGGCGACGAGGTGCTGCTGCCCGCGCCGTTCTGGACCACCTACCCCGAGGCGATCACCCTCGCGGGCGGAGTCCCGGTGCAGGTCACGGCGGACGAGTCGGCCGACTACCTGGTGACGGTGCGGCAGCTGGAGGCGGCGCGGACCCCGCGGACGAAGGCGCTGCTGCTGTGCTCGCCGTCGAACCCGACGGGCTCGGTCTACTCGCGGGCCCAGATCGTCGAGATCGGCGAGTGGGCGGTCGAGCACGGGATCTGGGTCGTGACCGACGAGATCTACGAGCACCTGGTCTACGACGGCGCGGAGGCGGTGTCGCTGCCCGCCGCCGTGCCCGCGGCGGCCGATCGGACGATCGTGATCAACGGCGTCGCGAAGACGTACGCGATGACCGGGTGGCGGGTCGGGTGGCTGATCGGCCCCCCGGACGTGGTGAAGGCCGCGGCGAACCTCCAGTCGCACCTGACGTCGAACGTGGCCAACGTGTCGCAGCGGGCCGCGCTGGAGGCCGTGTCCGGGTCGCTGGAGGCGGTGCACGAGATGCGCGAGGCGTTCGACCGGCGGCGGCGGACGATCGTGTCGATGCTGTCGGAGATCCCCGGTGTGGAGTGCCCCGCGCCGCGCGGCGCGTTCTACGTCTACCCGTCGGTCAAGGCGTTGATCGGGCGGACGCTCCGGGGGTCGGTGATCGGGAGTTCGGCGGACCTGGCCTCGCTGGTGCTGGAGCACGCGGAGGTCGCGGTCGTGCCCGGAGAGGCGTTCGGGACGCCGGGGTACCTGCGGCTGTCGTACGCGCTGGGCGACGCCGACCTGATCGAGGGCGTGACGCGGGTCGTGGACCTGCTGGGGTCGGTCGAGTAGGCCCTCGGGAGCAGCTCGCACGAACCTGAACGGGTGAACGCGGTAACCGCTGAACGGACCATCGCGATGGTCTGTTCAGTCGTGTCGCCGGTTCACAGGGAGACGTTCATGAGCGTGTCGAACTTCCAGCCCCAGCTCGTCGTCGCACCGCGGAACGGGGTGGGGACCGCCGGGTTCGTGCTCGGCCTGATCGGGTTGCTGTTCAGCTTCGTCCCGATCGTCGGGGTGGTCGCCTGGCCGCTGGTCGTCGTGGGCCTGGTGCTGTCGGTGGTGGGGATCTCGCGCGCCGGCAAGGGCGTCGCGAACAACCGCGGGCTGGCCATCGCGGGCGCCGTGCTGTCCGGGTTGGGGCTGCTCGTGTGCATCCTGTGGACGGCGTTCTTCGGGGCCGTGGTCAACGAGGTGGACCAGGAGGCCGATCGGGAGCACGTGGTGGTGTACGAGGTGTCCGGCGACGCGGTGGGGGCGAGCGTGCGGTACTCGACGTTCAGCGACGGGAGCAGCTCCACCAGCGAGGAGGCGCTCACAGCGCTGCCCTGGCGGAAGGAGATGACGGCCAAGGGGGTGTTGAGCGGCGGGACCCTGGTGGTGACCACCGGGGCCGAGGGTGGGGCGGTGGCCTGCAAGATCACGGTGGACGGGGTGGAGCAGAAGTCCGCCACCGGGTCAGGGGCGTTCAGCAGCGCGTTGTGCAGTGGGTTCTGAGGCGGGCGGGGGCGGGTGTTGGGCGTTCCCAGATTTGTCGGTGGCGGGTCGTAGGGTGTGAATCGGGGGCCCCGCGGTGGGGGGACCCCTTGGGGTCGTGCTCCGTGGGTCGCCGAGGGCTTCGGCTTCCCACCGTCACGTGCCCACCGGTCCAGCGTGGTGCGGCCGATGTGACCGGGGGCCCCTCTCGTGAGCCTTGATCGGGCCAGAGGGGCAGTCCCGAAAGCCTGCCCGATCATCGATCTCAAGGCTCACGACCCCGAGTCACATCGGCCACGTCCCGTTGCCCGCGCCTTGCTGTTGGGCCGCGGGTCGCCAAGGCCTCCGGTGTTACGGGAGGCGTACTCGGGCCGTGGCGCCGCCCAGTACCGACTTGCCCTCGTAGGCGGCTGTGATCGCGATTTTGAAGGTGCCGTCGTCCAGGGCCTTGGTGACCTTGGCCGTGACCTCCACGGTGGCGCCCTCGGCGTTGTCGGGCACCGGTACGGGCCTGCCGAAGCGGACTCCGTACTCGACCACGGTGGCCGGGTCGCCCGTCCAGTCGGTGACCACGCGGATGGCCATGCCCATGGTGAGCATCCCGTGGGCGATGATGCCGGGGAGGCCCACCTCCTGCGCGAAGCGCTCGTTCCAGTGGATCGGGTTGAAGTCGAGCGACGCGCCCGCGTAGCGGACGAGGTCCGCGCGGGTGATGGTGAGGGTCAGCGGGGGCAGGGTGTCGCCCACGGTCACGTCTGCTGCGCGGATCACGACTGGTCCTCCGTGGCGGCGGTGCCCCTGGCTACCAGGGTCGAGCGGGCGGTGGTGACCTGTTCGCCGTCTTCCGTGCTGATCTCCGCGCGGACGGAGACGATGTCGTTGCCCATGCGGGAGTTGATGGCGTCCACGTGGGTCGTCACCACGAGGCGGTCACCCGCCTGGATGGGGCGGTGGTGGGCGAACGTCTGGTCGCCGTGGACCACGCGGGTGTAGTCGAGGCCCAGCTCCGGGTCCATGACGAGGACCTCGTTGGCCTTCATCGACACCAGGATCGCGAAGGTCGGCGGGGCGATCACGTCCGGGTAGCCCGCGGCCTTGGCCGCTTCCGGGTCTCGGTGGAGCTCGCTGGGTTCGCCCACCGCGTCGGCGAACTCGCGGATCTTCTCCCGGCTCACCTCGTACGCGGGTGACGGGGGGTAGGTGCGTCCGATGAACGATTGGTCCAGTGCCACCGGGGCAGGTTACGCGAAGAGGCCGCCCCCGGACGGGGACGGCCTCTTCGTGAACCTGGGGGAAACGCTGGTGTCAGCGGGTTTCCTTGTGCGCGCGGTGCGTCTTGCAGTTCGGGCAGAACTTCTTGATCTCCAGGCGGTCGGGGTCGTTCCGACGGTTCTTCCTGGTGATGTAGTTCCGGTGCTTGCACTCCTCGCACGCGAGAGTGATCTTCGGACGTACGTCGGTTGCAGCCACGGCCTTGCCTTTCTAGAGCTCGACAGCCCCGGCCCAACTGGGCGACCAGGGCGGGCTTACCACCCTGGCGGGGATCCTGGCACGACGGGAGACCTCAACAACAAAGTCCACCACCGGATTTCGGGAGATCACCGGTGAAGGCGACCACCTGGGGGTCCAGGGGGCTCGCCCCCTGGCCGGGGTTTGAGGGCTGGGCCCCCAATGTGATGCGGAGCGGGCAAGGCTCACGATCTCCGCGAGCACACCTCTCCCACCTGTGTAGCGGTGGCCGGACTTGAACCGGCGACACAGCGATTATGAGCCGCTTGCTCTACCAACTGAGCTACACCGCTTTACACGACTCGGCCGCGGTGCTTACTGCTCTGCACCGCGGCCGGGTTGTGGAGCCCCAATACGGAATCGAACCGTAGACCTTTTCCTTACCATGGAAACGCTCTACCGACTGAGCTATTGGGGCACTTGCTCCTTGCGGGGCAAGAAGAACTCTACACAACGGGTGCCACCGAAGGGAAATCGGGGGGTCCCTCTAGTGCACCAAGGTGAGCACCGTCTCATCGCGGGCTCCCCTGACCTGCACCGTTCTGGCTCCCAGCCACGCCTCGAAGCGCTCCTCGGACAGCGGGCGGGAGATCAGGTAGCCCTGGGCGATGTCGCAGCCCATGCTGACCAACTGGTCGCGGGCGGCGTCGTCCTCGACGCCCTCGGCGACGACCGTGAGGCCGAGCGAGTGGCCCAGTTCGACGATCGACCGCACCACGGCCATGTCGCCGAGGTCGGTCCCCATGCCGAGCACGAAGCTCTTGTCGATCTTCACCTCGTCGACCGGGAGCTGGCGGAGGTACGCGAGCGACGAGTAGCCGGTGCCGAAGTCGTCGACGGCGAGCACGACGCCGAGCGCGTGCAGCCTCCGCAGGACCGGGAGGGCGCGTTCGGGGTCGGCCATCACGCCGGACTCGGTCAGCTCGAACGTGAGCAGCTGGGGCGGCACGTCGTGGTGCTCCAGCGCCTTGGCGACGCGGTCCGGGAACTCCTCGTCGGCGAGGGTGCGCACGGAGAGGTTGACCGCGATGGACATGCGCAGGCCGCGGTCCATCCAGAGGCGGACGCGTTCCAGCGCCTTGTCCATGACGAAGTCGGTGAGCACGTCGACCAGGCCGGTGGCCTCGACGGCCGGCACGAACTCGTCGGGGTCGACGCGGCCGAACTCGGGGTGCTTCCAGCGCACGAGGGCTTCGGCGCCGACGACCTGGCGGCTCGGCAGGGCGACCTTGGGCTGGTAGTGCACGGAGATCTGGCCGGTCTCCAGCGCCTGGCGGAACTGGGTGACGAGCTGGAAGCGGCGCAGGAAGATCTGGCCCATGCTCGGCACGTACGACCGCACCGGCTCGCCCTCGCTGGTGGCGCGCACGGCGACGTCCGCGCGCTGGAGGAGCACGTCGACGTCCGGGTCGTCCTCGGACTCGTCGGTCGAGACGTAGCCGACGACGGCGCTGGCTTCGACGGTGAGGCGGTCGACGGGGTACGGCACGGAGAGCGCCGCGCGGAGCCGTTCGGCGATCTCCTGGGCCCTCTCGGCCTTGCGGTCGACCAGGAGCGCGGCGAACATGCCGCCCTCCAGCCGGGCGAGGGAGACCTCCGGGCCGAGTTCGTCGCGCAGCCTGCGGCCCGCGGCGACGACCATGCGGTTGCCCCACGCCTGGCCGAGCGCGTCGGAGACGGTCGACAGGACGTCGAGGTCGATGCGCAGGACGACGGCGCCGGTGTGCTCGCGCAGCGGTTCGGCGGCGGCCTCGCGGAAGCCCGCGCGGTTGAGCAGGCCGGTGAGCGGGTCGTGGTAGGCGTCGTGGCGCAGGCGGGCGAGCAGCCTGCGGTTGTCGACGGCGGTGGCGAGGTGGCTCGCGAGCGTGCGCAGGAGCTGGATGTCGGCCTTGCCGAAGCCGCGCCACCGGCTCAGCCGGTCGTGCGCCTCGACGGCGCCGAGCAGCTGGGTCGCGCCGCGCAGCGGCACCACGAGCGCCTCCTGCGCGTCGCGGCGGGCCAGCGCCTCGGTGGTGTCCTCGTTCGAGTCGACGACGCGGAAGTACCGGACGTGCGTGCCGGGGAGCTGGAGCATCGGGTCCTCGCGGACGACGCGGGAGTCGGACTCGCGCATCCCGTCCGGCAGCGGGTCGCCGGCGACCAGGGTCCGCATCGGCTCCTGCGGGTCCGTGCGCAGCCGCAGGACGACGCGGTTGGCGTTGAGCTGCTCGCGGATGCGTTCCGCGATGAGCTGCCACTCGTCGTCCTCGTCGCCGTCCTCGTCCCGCGGGGACGTGGTGCGCGGGCCGGTCGCGTTCTGGCCGGACCTGGCGACGCGGAGCGAGACCTCGCTGAGGGCCTCCAGGTCGCGCTGCTCGCGCAGCAGGGACGAGTAGGCCACGTAGATGGCGGTGATGCCCGCGAACACCAGCGCGATCAGCAGGCCGCCCCACTGGGTGGTCGACGCGATCTCGTAGGCCACGAGGCCCGCGGAGGTGTTGAGCAGGGCGACGATCAGGGTCTGGCCGACCAGGCGGAGGCTGGCGGTGACCCGCATCCCCTTGCCCATGATCCGCAGCGCGGTCAGGCCGAGGACGCTGGCCAGCAGCGGGACGGCGATCGTGCCGAGGAACGGCCCGGCCCAGAACGGGCCGTCGGGGCCGACGAGCTGCTTGACGCCGTGGGCGACCGCGAAGGCGACCGAGATCTCCATGAACATCAGGCCCGCGTTGTAGGCGACGCGGTTGAGGACGCGGCGGCCGAGCAGCGTGCCGACGCCCGCGACGACGTGCGCGGCGAGCACGACCTCGAACGGGGCGACCAGCAGGCCGAGCACCAGGGGGATCTCGGTGAAGGAGATGGTCCACGCGACGCCGCTGCGGACGTCGACGTTGATGGCGAGCTGCTCGGCGAGCAGGAAGCCGATGACCAGCAGCGGGCCGGTCCACAGCAGGCGGGCGTCGACCGGGTGGTCGGGCAGCCAGCCGCCGACGGCTATCGCGGAGGCGACCCCGGCCACCAGGAGGACCACGGCGAAGAGGTTGAAGTTCAACGACCTGTTGGCGGTCTTGCCTGACCCGCGTACTGCCGAGTCCGACAGTGTGGCCGACGCGCGGTCGGACATCCAGCCTCCTCGTCGGCCCTCGTGTCGGTGGGCCGGGTCGCGGCCGTCGAACTCGGCGTGACTGAGGGGTCCCGAACAGCTACCAGGACCCCTCTAAGAGCATCAATGTACCTCGGTTGGGCGATGAAATGGCAGGTCGACGAGGCATATACCACGTGAAGTGACGAAACCGGTCACACGGTCAGCTCTCCGCGCAACATGGTGACACCTTGGCCCGCCAATCCGACCCTGTCGTCACGCAGCGTCATCTGAACACGTCCGCCGCGTGGGGACGCCTGTTCGCCGAGCAACGACACTCGACCGAGGCGCGGAGCCCACCACGCGGCGAGCGTGCAGTGCGCGGATCCGGTCACCGGATCCTCGGGCACGCCGAACGAGGGGTAGAAGCACCGGCTGACGACGTCGACGTCCGGCCGGTCGCCGCGGGCCGTGACGACCACGCCCCGGCCGGGCACCTCGGCGAGGAGCACGAGGTCCGGCCGCAGGGCGCGCACCTCCGCCGCCGACCCGACCTCCACCAGCACGTCCGACACGCCTCGGGCGACGGCCTTGATCGTCACGCCGGGCAGGGACGCGCGCAGCAGCGGCGTGGCGTCGACGGGCACCGGCGGGTCGGCCGGGAAGTCCATCTCGACCCAGCCGTCCTGGCCCGCCTTGCAGGTGAGGAACCCGCTGCGGGTGCTGAACACGGCCGAGCCGCCCAGCACGTGCGCGGTCGCGAGGGTCGCGTGGCCGCACAGGTCGACCTCGGTCGTCGGCGTGAACCAGCGCAGCGGCAGCGGTTCGGTGCCGCCGACCTCCACGAAGGCGGTCTCGGCGTGCTTCATCTCCGCGGCGACCGACTGCATCCACGCGGGATCGGCGGGTTCGGGGAGCAGGACCACCCCGGCCGGGTTGCCGGAGAACGGACGGTCGGTGAACGCGTCCACCACGAATATCTCCACGCGGCTCAAGGTTAGACCAGCACCCGCTCGTCCTCGGGCGCGTCGAGCGCCAGGACCCGCCGCAGCTCCTCCAGGCAGTTCCTCGCCTCGCCCGCCGCCAGGTGCTGCGCCGCGCCGCTGCCCGACGCCTCCCGGATCAGCAGCCACACCGCGGACAGCGGCGACGGCTGCTCGTCCGAGCGCACCGCCGACACCAGTTCCCGCTGCTCGGGGAACGGGTGCAGCGCGATGTGACCGGTCCGCTTGCGCAGCTCCGCGACCACGTCCGGTGGCGCGCCCTCGGCGGCGAGCCGGTCGAGCTTCGCCGGCAGGTCGACGTTGTGGAGTTCCGACGCGCTGAGCGGACCGAAGTTGCCGATGGTGGTCAAGGCGTACTCGAGGTCATCTGCGGCGTTGAGGAGTTCCCTGTGCGTGGAGCGCGAGAGGGCCGGTCTCGGCGACGGCGGTGCTGAGCGAGCGCGCGGCCGACGCAGGAACAGGCCGAACAGCACCCCGGTGGCGAGGGCGGCCAGGGCAATCAGGATTTCGCTCATGTCCCGTCATCGGCACCCGGCGCCGGTCGGCCGCCCCCTCGCGCGACAACGGGCCCGAACCGAGCGCCGGCCGGTCGCCGAACTTCGGTTGGGCTGAACAGCTCAGCCGATCGGCGTGGCGACGCGGTCCGCACGCCCGATCGGAGCAAGGTGGGAGGGCGGGGACCGGGGAGGTATTTCACCGGGAACGTCTTCCCTCCTGATGTACAGGGAGCAGACCGGAAGAAGCGGGGGAAGCCGATGACCACCACACGGGAACTGTCCGGCAGGGAACTCGCGACGCTGCGGGCGGTCGGCGCGGGCCGAGCCGAACTCACCGGCGCGCGCGAGCCCGACCTCTACGTCGACGGCCTCCCCTGTTGCGACCAGACCGTCACCCACCACCTCGTCCACGCGGGTCTCCTGCGCCCCACCTCGGTGGTGGCGTGGGGCCAGCGGGTGCCCGCCGAGCTGACCGACGAGGGCAGGGCGGCACTCGGAGCGGCCTGACCAGTCGAACATGTGTTCGACATGCGTTATGCTGCTCGCGCGAGGCCTGCACGCAAGGGAGAGGAAGCCCTTGCGCGCAGGCCTCGTCCAGTTCAAGGTCCGTCCATGCCCATGATCACCGTAGACATGTTCCCCGGCCGGACGCCGGAGCAGAAGCGCGCGCTCGTGCACGAGCTGACCGAGGCGATGGCGCGGACGTGCGACGTGAAGCGCGAGGCCGTGTGGGTGGTGCTGCGGGAAGTGCAGCCGGAGAACTGGGCGATCGGCGGAACACTCGCGTCGGACCGCTAGGACCAGATGGCCGACGCTGCCGAGAAGTGGTCGGCCAGGGCTTCCCTGCTCGGCGGGACGACCTCCAGCCTGCGACCGCGCAAAGCCGTGTAGAGCGGGTAGCCGTCCAGCCTCGGCGAGACGTGCACCTCGAGCGTGTCGGGGTGCACGGCCAGCAGACCGCGGTCGAGCAGGCGGTGGACGTCACCCCTGAGCAGGAACCCCTCGTCGACCTCGTGGCTCTGGTGGATGGCGAAGGCCCTCAGGTGCGCGGCCTCCAGGGCCTCCTGCGGACAGGCTCCGGTCACGGCGCAGGTGGCGCCGTACTTGTTCAGCAGGGCTTGCCGGAACGACTGCTGGCCGATCCGCACCGAGACGAGGGCGATCCGGCGTCCGCCGTCGATCTTGGCCACCGGTACGGAGTTCGGTGGCGTCGACGAGAGGCCCAGATCGCGCAGCACCCGCTCCACCGGTTCGGGCCTGAGCGCCCGGATCGAATGCTGCTGAGCGTTGCTGACGGCGAGCTGGTTCAGGTCGCCCAGGCTCAGCGCACCGTTGAGCGGGTGCCACGTGCCGGCGTAGTTGGCCACGTACCTGGTGACCGTGATCGTCTCTTGGTTCGGGGTGTCGAACTCGTGCCTGCAACCAGGGCAGAGGAACTGGGGCGTTCGCTTGATCCGCCTCTTGAAGCCGGTCGCGCCACACCCTGGACACCTCTTGCGCAGCTTCGTCGCACCGGGCTCCTCGGCGATCTGCCGCACCCAACCGAGCCCTCGCACCGAGGTCTTGTCCCGAACCACAACCAGGTCACCCGCGGAGACCTTGGTGGAGTTGGGCACCGAAGAGTCGTAGAGGTACATCAGCTCGAGCACGTCCGCGTACCCCGTGTTGCCCTGGAAATGACGGTCCTCGCCGAACGACAACAGCGACCATGCCCCCACGCGTCCCCCAACCGTCGCCCACCTTCGTTGGCCAGTTGTACCAACCGGGTCCGACAGCGGGGGCAGTTCACACGTGAGAGCAGGACGACGACGCGGGAGCGAGGACACCGGGCAGACGCAGAACGCTTCAGCGGAACGAATGGTGACAACACCGGGACAAAAAACACCCCGTGACCTGTTTTCCC
The DNA here is from genome assembly GCF_057122925.1 of Umezawaea sp. NCBI lineage: Bacteria > Bacillati > Actinomycetota > Actinomycetes > Pseudonocardiales > Pseudonocardiaceae > Umezawaea > Umezawaea sp. The sequence goes on from NZ_DBNGPQ010000081.1 coordinate 143,667, forward strand.
AGGTCACGGGGTGTTACCCAAATGTGGCGGGTGTAGGATTCGAACCTACGTAGGCGTAAGCCGACGGATTTACAGACCGTTCCCGTCATGTGGTCTCACCTGGTGTTTCCCGTCCCAGCCAGGCCACTTCGGTACGTCCTCGGTACGAAGACCGCCCTGAGTAGAGCAACACATGACATCCACTGTGGACAATCTTGTGGAGTCATGGACACGTGGTTCTGCTGCCTTGCCGGATGACCAGATCCGTCGAACACGAGTCGCACCGACTCGCCGAGCACCGCACCTACCAGGCCGAACCCAAGATCGCCGCCCGCCGCAATGTCATAGAGACCTACCCACAACCATGATCCCGAATCGGACAACTAGTAGCTCGTCCACAAGGCCGCTCGCTCGCAACTTCATCGCCCTGGCCAGCGTCAACACGCCCAATCGCTGCTCGCGACACTTGCGGCTGGGAAGCCGCACCCGATCCTTCCCGCTTGCGAAGGTGCCGTTGGCGAGCACCTTGAGGCGAAATCCCCAACGCGTAGCCGATTTCCTCCCAGG